>JAUVQZ010000061.1 GCA_030597865.1 Pseudomonadota bacterium
AAGGACAATCTCCCGCATCTTTAGGCTCCGGTTATAAAGGGATTGGAACGTTTTTCCTCGCCAATGGTGGACTTGGAGCCGCCATAGCCATGACCGGGCCAAACCACGGTATCCTCGGGAAGGACAAGAAGTTTTTTCTTAATGGACTTCATAAACTGGGCCATATCGCCGCCAGGGAAATCTGTCCGGCCAATGGCGCCGACAAAAAGGGTATCACCGGTAAAAAGATCCTTGCCGCTGTATAGACAGATGCCGCCCGGGGTATGACCGGGGGTATGAATAACCTTAAGACTCTGCTTGCCAAAGGTGATGGTGTCACCCTCCTTGACCAGGATATCGGCGGGGGGCGAATGATCAAGGCCCAGCATGGAGAAGTATTGATGGACCTCTGGTCTGTCAAAAAAGGCGTCATCATCACCATGCATGATGATCTGGGCCCCGGTTGCCTCCTTGAGTATACGGTTGCCGCACACATGGTCAGGATGGCCATGGGTGGCAATGATATATTCAATGGTGAGCCCCTCCTTCTTACAAAGGGCGAGGATGCCTTGCTCGTCACCGCCAGGATCAACAATCACACCCTTCTTGGTCTCCTCACAGCCCAGGACATAGCAACATACGGCCATGGAGCCCACAACTTTCTGTCTGATCAACACGGTCTTTCCACCTCTAAAAAAAATTAAGCGACCATGAAGCAGACGAAGGGCACGAAATTAAATGAAACTTCGTGCCCTTCGTCTGCTTCATGGTCAAAAAAGCTGTTTACAAGATCAAGCCAGCCTTAACAGTCGCAGGTCTCAGGGTTGCAGGTGCCGCCGCAGCCGCAGTCGGAACCGGAACCGGCCATGGCCAGGCTCACTTTTTGTTTGCCACAGATCTTTTCGACATTATCAACAATCTCGGAGAAGGCGGTAATGGCAGGGCTGACGTTGGCAGAGCTCAAATAAGGCGCACCGTCATCACCGGCCACAACGACCTTGGGATCCACCGGAATTTTACCTAAAAATTTGAGATCAAAGTCCCTGGCGGTTTTTTCACCACCGCCACTCTTGAAAATTTCCGAGGTCTTATTGCAATGGGGGCAGACAAATCCGCTCATATTCTCCACCATGCCCACCACTTCCATCTTGACGTGTTTACAAAAATTCAGCGATTTGCGGACATCGGCCAGGGCAATCTCCTGGGGAGTGGTTACCACAACGGCCTTGGCGTCTTTAATATTCTGGGCCACGGAAAGGGGCTCATCACCGGTCCCTGGAGGGGCATCAATGATCAGATAGTCAAGGTCACCCCAGTCAAGATCGGCAATAAACTGCCTGATGGCCTGCACCTTCAAAGGGCCGCGCCAGATGATGGGATCATCACGGTTCTCCATCATATATTCCAGGGAAATAACCTTGAGGTTTTCACCATAGGTCATGGGGGGCAGCAGTCCGCCCTGTTTAACGTTGGCATCCTGGAGACGATCGGTCAGATTCAACATCCGGCAGATATCAGGGCCGTGGAGATCAACATCCATCAGCCCCACCTTATAACCACGATTTGCCAGACCAAGGGCCAGATTAACCGAGACGGTGGACTTGCCGACCCCACCCTTACCGCTCATGACCAAGAGCTTATTTTTGATCCGCCCCAGCGATGACGCAATTGCCATATCCTGCTGGGCGATGCCAGCATCCTTTGAACCGCAGCTGCCACTACTGCAACTGGTGTCACCTCCACATCCTGCCATGGTACTACCTCCTAAAAATGAATCGGCCCTTTGTGCATCAGCCAAAAAAATGGCTCGGGGCCTTGACCTGTGGTCAAGATACCCATGATGCGGGCCAGTAAAAAATAAAAGTAATCTTAGTAAGGGCCTGAAAATACGCCGAAGATATTCCAGATGAAGGCATATCCCCCCTATCATTAAAGATGAACTTAAAATCGACTTTCTCAACAATAAGACAATAACATCTATTGTCCAGCCATTTTCTCGTGGAAAATCAAGGAAATCACCATAAAAAATCCCGGGCAGCCCACAGGCTGTCCGGGATTTTTTATGGCAAACCTTCACAGCAAGAAGGCGTTGCAGAGGGGATAAAAAAATCTATGAAGATTGGGGTATAAATTCCAGTTGCTCCAAGGCCAACTCGATCTGAAAACGGTTGGTCTCAATACTCAGGGCCACCCGGCGGTTATCCTGATAATCAAGGTCCGGGGTGAGGGTTAAGGCGCTGTTTAAGGCAAGGGCCTTTGGTTGGCCAAAATAGGCGGTCAAATCAAATTTTGCCTCCACCATCTGCATGGCCCGCCCCATAATCTGATTGGTGAGTTCGCCAATGGTATCCACCACCTCGCTGGAGGTGGCCTCTTTGGCAAGTTCATTTTCAGGCAGACCCATGGTCAACATATAAAAGCGATAGAGATCCAGGGCCGCAGCAGCCGTGAAATTCATAACCACCAGTCCCTTATAATCACCGGAGAACTGCACGAAACTCCCCACATCCGGCGTCAAGGACACCTTGGGTATTGATATAAAGGTTGATGAGCATTTCACCTTCTTTTTGGTACTTTTCTCCAGGGTTTTTTTGGCGGCAAGGGCCAGGATATTTGCAATGCTGTCAATGGTAAGGGTTGGTTCTGCCATGGTGTCCTCGTTGATTTTTCGTAATAAAAAACTTTCTAAGTTACAAATAACCGCTATAGTCAGCCCCCCCCCTTAATTCACCATATAGACCTTGCAGGGGGTGAGGTATGAAGCGCTTTTTATTCTACTTTATTTATGGCGCCTTGCCGTAAAATTTTCCAATAATTACCAAAAAAACAACGCCCCTAATGGCCCCACAGCCCTTATAACTACTCCATCCTCTACCACTTCCCCAATCCATGGCCAACATACTCAGCTGCCAAAAAATAGAAAAATCATTTGGCGCCCATACCCTGTTCACCGATATCTCCCTCAGCTTTGAACCAAAAACAAGAACAGGTCTCATTGGCCCGAACGGTTCCGGCAAATCCACCCTGCTCTCCATTCTGGCCAACAAAACAGAGCCGGACAGCGGTCGCCTCTTTCTCTCCAAACAGATGCGGGTGGTTTACCTCAGCCAGACTGAACATTTCGATGGGGAGAAGAGTGTCACGGAGATAGTCGAAGGGGCCATTGGCGGCCACGACGAGGAGCATAAAATACTCATGGCCCAGATTGCCTTGAGCCAGGCAGAGTTTACTGATCCCCAGGCCAGGGTGGCCTCCCTTTCCGGGGGCTGGCTCAAGCGTCTTGCCATTGCCTGCGCCCTGGGCCAGGATCCCGACCTCCTGCTACTGGATGAGCCCACCAACCATCTCGATATCCGCTCCATCCTCTGGCTGGAAAAAATACTGCGCGACGCGCCCTTTGCCTTTGTGCTGGTCAGCCATGACCGGCTCTTCCTGGAAAATGTCAGCAACCGCATTATTGAGCTTAATCGCTGTTATCCAGATGGATTTCTGAGCTTCCCTGGTAATTACAGCCATTTTCTGGAAAAACGCAGCGCCTTCCTCAGCGCCCAGCAGGAGCAGGAGGCGAGCTTAGCCAATAAGGTCAAGAGGGAGGTGGAGTGGTTGCGGCGTGGCCCCAAGGCCAGGGCCACCAAGGCCAAATCCCGTATTGATGAGGCCCACCGCCTGCAGGATGAGCTGTCCCTCGTGCGCAGGCGTAACCAGTCAGGAAGATCCCTGAAAATCGATGTTGCCGGAACGGGCCGCAAAACCAAGAAGCTTCTTTCTGCCCAAAAAATCGGCAAAAAGATGGGTGACACCACCCTCTTTTCAGACCTCTCCTTTGACCTTGGCCCTGGGGTGCGTCTGGGGCTGGCCGGCAATAATGGCTGCGGCAAGACAACCTTGATGCACATGCTCTATGGCTCCCTGGAATGTGAGCAAGGTGTTATCAGCCGGGCCAATGATCTCAAGATCTCCCTCTTTGATCAGAAACGGGAAGATCTTGATCTGAATCAGACCCTGCGCCGGGCCCTGGCCCCGGACGGGGACAGCGTTGTCCACCAGGGCCGCAGCATCCATGTGGCCAGTTGGGCAAAACGTTTTCTCTTTCAGACAGACCAGTTAGAAATGCCGGTCTCCCACCTGTCAGGCGGTGAGCAGGCCCGTATCCTCATTGCCCGGTTTATGCTGAAAGAGGCGGACATCCTTCTTCTTGACGAGCCCACCAATGACCTGGATATCAGCTCCATACATGTTCTTGAGGAAAACCTCCTTGAGTTTCCCGGGGCCCTGGTCCTGGTCAGCCATGATCGAACCTTCCTCGACAATATCACCACCCAGATCCTCGGCTTCAGCGACCAAGACCACCAGGCCACCCTTTATAGTGATTACCGCCAGTGGCTCAAAAGTCTCAACAAGGGCAAGGCTGCGCCAAAGACCAAAAAGGTGACTGCCCCCCCCAAAAAACAGGTCTCCCCCAAAAAGCTCTCCTACAAAGAGCAAAAGGAGCTCGACGAAATTGAAGGGGCCATTCACGCCGCAGAGCAGGAGGTAGAGAGCTGCCGGAAAAAGGTTGAGGAGCCAGCGGTCATGGCTGACCAGGAAACCCTCAACAAATGGTGCTCGCTGCTCACCACCAGTCAGGAGAACGTTGACAACCTTTATCTGCGCTGGGACGAGCTGGAACAGAAGCTGGCAGGACTGAACTCCCCATAAAGGATTCTTGATTCCTCAGGAAGGTGCCTGCTCATTAATGAGGCCATGGGCCTTACCCACCCTGTAGACAAGCTCCATAAAGCCTTTAGGCAGGGGAACATCACGCTCCTCCATAAGCACTCCCAGATCCCGGGCCCGGGCCAGCACTGTCGCCTCGTCACCATCAATACCTTCCTGGTAATTACAGAGATAATGGATACGCAGGGCATCTGTAAGGGGGATGCGCAGATCCTTGAAATTCGTGGCCAGACCGGCAAGCTCCTGGTCAACCCTCCCTCTATTTTCCGTCACAAAATTGGCAAATTTCTCTTGCGTATTTGGCGTGCCGAAAAACTCATTCATCACGGCGCCGGCCAGCATTCCGTAAAACTGCGGCTCCTGGCCTGGAGAACTCTCGGCAAGATGCTCACGTATCTTCTTAAAAAAAATCATCCTTATCACATCAACCCCTTCCCGCAGGCTGGGGATAAAACCTCTGTCAATTTTATGCTCTTGTTCTGTCATTATTGATTTTCCATAGCTGAAAATTTATATCAAAAAGGGCCGGACAAACCTAAGTTTCTGCTGACCAAGGAGGGCCGGCCAACTCAGTTTGGCGGGCAAGTCCCGCCAGTCCCCCTCTAAAAAAGAGACATGGAGATGGGCAGGAACCTCCCCTGAGGTCGCCGCCACCCTGCCAACGATATCCCCCTGCTGTAGTCTCTGGCCAACCTGCACACAGGGGGCCATATGGGCAAGGACAAGTATACCTCTTTTAGGCGCCAACTGATCAGGCAGCAAAAAAACCGACTGGCCGAGAAAATCCGTGCACAGGGCAATGACCACAGCCCGGGAAGGCATTGGCACCAAACTCTGCGCCACAGAATGTATCCTGTCCCTGCCGTCTTCATAACAAAAAAAATCAATTCCTTCATGGGCCCGGGGCCGTTTTTGCCCAGGTGCCGGCCACCAGAACTCCCATTCTCCATAGCCCATGCCCGGCTGAAAGAGCCAGCGCCTGAAGGGGTGGCCATCCTGCGTATTGGTGCCAGCAAAAAGGACACCGAACCCTTCTATACCTTTCATCTCTTCCCAGACCCCCAAGGCACCTTACCCGTGTACGCCAACAATCACCCCATCAAACAGGTTGCCCTTCAAATATATCTTCTGTACTATCTCTGGTATGTATCTTTAACACTGATTTTCAGTTTGGAGAAACTCTTGATGAAGACAGTAAAAGAACGTCGGCAACACCACCGTTTTGACGCCCTGGTCAACATTCTCGCCTTCAACACCATGAGTTTTGGCCAGGTCATTAATATGAGCATGGGCGGCCTGCGCATCAGATACATACTCCGCCTCGATGAGCCGTTTCGACATTCCTTTGAGATCTCGATTCTTAATAATGCCGGAGACCAATATATTGATGGTCTTTCCTGCAAAGTTGCCTCCTGTACAGATTACGGGCCCATCTCCCCATCCCTCAATCTTTTTACCCGAGAGGTCGGTGTTATGTTTACCAACCTTACCCCCTCCCAGAAAAACAAATTAGCAGATTTTCTACGTCACAACACCCTGACCAATGCCTAACCTGCTCAGGCATCATCACCAACCCCACCCGCCTAACATCTTGCCACCACCCCCCCATCCCCCCCTTCCTTCCAAAAAGAGCTGGGTTATTGCTATTCCGTCCTTGATCATGTAGATATCAATGCTTATTATCACAAACTCTTTCGCCTTCTGCATTCACTGACAGGCTATTCTGTTATACATAAAGCAAGGCTTCACATACACGAGACCCAGCGCCCGCGGGTCAGCCAAGAGGAGAACCATCCATGCTCAGCGCAGACGACTGTTTACGTTACTGTGAAATGGAATTTTACTGCCCCCATTGCAAGACCAGACTTTCCCCCTGTGAAACCCCGCCTTTCCACATTGGAGATGGGCTGGGCTGGGGCGCCGAGGTGATGTTTGTCTGCCTAAATGATGAGTGCCCGCCCTTTGTCAGGGGCTGGGAACACATTGAGGCATCATTCGGCCATGTTGGCTCCTATCGTTATATGCGCCTGGCCAACGAGGAAAAGGGCGAGATGATGATGGTTGGCAACAAAATGGCCTTCACCGGCAGTGTTCTCGATCCAGAGGCAATCCTGGCGGCCAACGCCCGATATCACCAGGAGAAAGCGTGGGCCAAACAGCTTGACACCTGCGTTGCCGACAAGGATCTCACGCCGATCATGGGTATTCTTTTAGACGAAAAGGCCGGCCTGAATAATAAGCTGAAGGCCAGCCGCCTCCTTATTCCCCTCAACGATCTCTCCTGTCTTGATGCCCTTCGTAATATTGAATACAAAAACGGCGACCTGGAGACTCAAAGAAAACATGCAATTATTGGAATTCTCAAAAACAATTTCATGAAGGAATGCCCTGACTGCATGGAGACCGTCAAGAACAAGGCCATCAAATGTAAACACTGCGGCAAAGAGTTCGACTAGAACGATTTCCCCTTGCCATAAAAAATCCAATCTATTATAAACGGATTGTTCTTTTCGTATGCCTTGGCAACGAAAAAGCATGGTGGGCGTAGCTCAGTTGGTGGTAGCCCCGGATTGTGGCTCCGGAGGTCGTGGGTTCAAGTCCCATCGCTCACCCCATTTAAACATCAAAAGGGATTCAGGTTTTATACCTGGATCCCTTTTTTTTATTGGTGCCCGTAGAGGTTTGGAGTGAACGAATTGCAGAACTCCTCCATACCCTCAACATCGACGGTCAAGCTCAACATCCCATCACCATTTCATTTTCCACTGCAAAATTGCTATGCTGTAAGGACACACTTTTTTTGCGGGTATTTGCCTGCCCCAAACGCTAGACAGGATTGATAGAATAGTGGATGATCGGCCCAAAATAAGGACAAGCTTCAAGCCCCTCTATCAGTATACCGCCCTGGCCATGGTTGTCTGGACCTCTCTTATCGTCCTTTCCCTGGCCTGGGATTACAACACCGAGCATACGGCCAACATTCAGATGGCCCGCAAGGAGGCCTTCACCTCCTTTAACAAGGACTTGGCCTTTCGCCTCTGGGCAACCAGGCATGGCGGGGTTTATGTACCTGTCACCCCGCAGACACCCGCCAATCCCTATCTCTCCCACGTCAATGATCGTGATATCATCACCGCCAACGGCAAAAAACTCACCCTGATGAACCCGACCTATATGTTGCGCCAGATGATGGTGGAATACGCCAAGCTCTACGACATCAAAGGCCACATAACCAGCCTCAAACTCCTTAACCCCGATAATCTAGCGGACCCCTGGGAGAAAAAGGCCCTGCTGGAGCTGGAAAAAGGCGCAGAGGAGGTTGTTGAGGTGGCCCTCCTGAACGGCCAACCCTATCTGCGGATGATGCGCCCCATGGTCACCACGGCCGGCTGCCTGAAATGTCACGCCTTCCAGGACTATAGGGTTGGTGATGTGCGCGGCGGGGTGGGGGTGTCGGTGCCCTTGGCCCCTTACCTTGACCATGAACGTCAGGCCTTCCGAAATCATCTGCTCTTCCATTTTCTCTTCTGGGCCCTGGGCCTGCTGGCCATCGGTTTTGTCAGCAGGCGCATCAAGGTCCAGCGTCTTGAGCGACAGAGATATGAGGAGAGCCTCCTCACCTTAAATAAAGAGCTTGATGACCGGGTCCAGGAGCGCACCGCAGAGTTGGGCAAAATGCTGTTATTCTCCCAGACCCTTATCAGGGTCTCTGATCAGCAATCTTTGTATCACGACATAACATCACTGGCGAAAAATGCCCTGGCTTTTGACTTCTCCACCCTCATGCTCCTGTCAAAAGATAGCAGCCGTCTTATCATCAAAGACACCATAGGCTTTCCAGAGTCAACCATAGGAACTTTTACCCTGGCCCAGGGCCAAGGCCTGTCAACCTTTGTTGTTCACGAGAAAAAAGCCGCCTCAGTAGCTGATTTCCAGAATGAACAGCGTTTTGATGTTCCCCCTCTGGTGCTTGAAAAAAATATCAGCTCAGCGCTCTGTGTGCCCATAATGATAGACAGTGAGGTGTTCGGTGTTCTTATTGGTCACACCCTTGAGTCGCGAGAGTTTACAGATAGTGAAGTTTCTCTCTATCAAAGTCTTGCAAACCAGTCCGCTGTAGCCCTTGAAAACCACCGGCATCTTGCCTCCGTAAAGCAGGCAGAAAGAAGAGAGAGAGAAAACGAAAGGTTTATCTCAACGGTTTTTGACACAATTCAGGACGGCATTACTGTTCTGGATTTGGACTTGAATATCGTCAAGACCAATAATGCCATGCATGCCATCTATCCGCATGTCCTCTCCATGGAGGGCAAGAAATGCTATGAGGTGTTTCATGGCGTGTCAAAGCCATGCACGGACTGTCCAACCATTCGTGCTCTGAAGAGCAAAAAACTAGAAAGGGAAGAGCTGCCGTTTATTGATGAAAATGGTGTTCAAAAAGGAGTTCTCGATTTTTTTGCCTACCCCATGCTCACAGAAGAGGGAGAGGTCTCGGGTATCGTCTGTTATCTGCGTGACATCACGGAGCGCAAACTGGCCATGGATGCCCTGCAGGTAAGTGAGGAGCGCTACCGGGAGCTTATTGAATCCACCGGCGATCTGGTAACCAGTGTCGATGCGGAGGGGAAATTTATCTTTGTCAACCATATGGCAGAGAAGATCTTCGGTCTCCCCCCTGAGGCCTTAATCGGCAGGCCCGCCTTCCAACTTGTCCACCCGGATGACCAGCAGGCCACCACGGCCTGGCTTGAGGAATGTATCAGCACCAAGGTCAACCAGGCCACCTTTGACAACAGGCAGGTCCATCAAAGCACTGGCGAGGCCCATCATCTCCTCTGGAGCAGTAATTTCCACTTTGATGACAACGGCGAGGTCGTTGGCGTCTATGGCATTGGCCATGACATCACTGAGCGCAAAGAGGCAGAGGAGAAGCTCAAAGAGCTGAGCGAGCATCTCTCATTGCTACTGGAGTCCCTGCCCGTGGTGGTCTACACCAGAAAATGCCAAGGCGATCTGGGCATCACCTTTGTCAGCAGCAGAATCGAGGAGATAACCGGTTTTCCCCAGGCCAGATTCACAGAGGAGCCAACCTTCTGGGCCGACCATCTCCACCCGGAGGATAGAAACAAGGTGATGCATGAACTGCCAACCGTTCTGGATCAGGGCCGATACCACGTCTGCTACCGTTTCCGGGTTGCTGACGGCTCCTATAGATGGTTCAGCTGCAGCCAGCGCCTCATTACCCTGCCTGATGGCAGCAACAGCCATATTGTCGGAACCTGGCAGGATATCAGCGAGGAAAAAATGCGTCAGCTGGAGTCTGACCAGCGTCTGCAGCAGATTATCCAGGCCGATAAGCTCTCCTCCCTGGGGGAGGTGGTGGCCGGGGTGGCCCATGAGATCAACAACCCCAACAGCTTTATCACCTATAATGTCCCTCTCCTTGCTGAGATCTGGCAGGTGCTGGAGCCCCTTATTGACCGCCAGACCTCTTCCCTACAGGAATCAAGACTCTCCATTGATGAATACTGTGAGGATATGGCGGAGATTATCAGCGCCATCCAGACCGGTTCTGAGCGGATAAACAAGGTGGTGAACAACCTCAAAGACTTTGCCCGTTTGGACGAGAATGCCCATTCAGAGGCTGTTCAGGTCAACGAGGTGGTGGACAAGGCCTATTCCATAGTCGGGGCCCAGGTGCGGAAATCCACTGCCAACATCGCCATCAACCTGGAACAGGATTTGCCCCTGATCCAGGGTCATTTTCAAAAGCTTGAACAGGTGGTGGCCAATCTTCTCATTAATGCCGGCCATGCCATTAACGACAAGCGCCAAGGTAAGATATCCATCTCCAGCCATTATAACGAGAGATTACAGGCCATTGTGGTGAGCATTGAGGATAATGGCCTGGGCATGGTCCCTGGGACCACAGCGCGCATCTTTGAACCCTTTTTTACCACCAAAAGAAACAGTGGTGGCACCGGCCTGGGCCTTTCCGTCTCCTATGGCCTCATTCAGGAGCATAATGGTCTCATTGGGGTGCTGTCGCGACCGGAGATCGGCACGCGCTTTACCCTGATTCTGCCCAAAGATCCGGGGCACTCCCAACTTGATCTGCAACCGACAATTCTTCTTGTGGATGAAGAGGAGAATCTCCCTGTCCTTGAGGCGGAACTGAGGAGCAGCAGGGAGAGGCATCTCGTGACCCTGAGCAGTCAGAAAGATGTGCTCCCCTTTCTAGAGGAGCATCCGGAGGTAGACATTGTTCTGTCACCCACCAAAAGTACCCATATCGACGGCTGGCAACTTCTGGAGCAGGTAAAGACACAGTTTCCACTCATAACGGTTGTTTTGTTGGCTGAAGGCCTTGCTGAAGGCAATAACAACCCCACCGCCCATGAGCCTGATTGTCTGCTCCAGAAAACAATGCTGACAACTGAGCGGGCCGATTGCCTCAAATCTCTCACCAGGATACGGATATGACAATATCCACATTTGAGGATCAACCGATGTGGCCTACCGATCCAGAGAAGGATATGCACATGCGAAAGGAAAACAATGGTTGAGGCCGACTATACTACCTTAGACGCCATTGAGGATGGCGCCCTTATCATTGACCGGGACTATAGTATCGTCTTTGCCAACCGGGCGTTTTTGGAGATCTATAGGGCCAGGGCAGAAGATGTCGTGGGGGAACAATGCCATACGGTTTCGCACCAATACCCCTCTCCCTGTACGACACAAGGTGTATCAGAGGGCCATTGTGTTCATCAGACAGCGTTCAAAACAGGGGTTCCGGTAACCCTTGAACATCATCATACCTTCCCGGACGGCCGCACGAGATTGTTGCAAATCTCAGCCTCTCCCCTTAAAAATGATCAGGGAGAGGTTGTTCGCCTGCTCCAGATCGTCAAAGATATCACCGAACAGCAGGTCCTTAAAGAGACCCTTGCCTCAAGCCACCTGGAGCTTGAGAGGATATTTGCCAGCGCCCCGTTCGCCATCTCTTACCTTGACCGGCAAATGCGGGTTATACGCCTTAATCCTGCCATGGAAAAATTCATCGGCATGAAGACGGCAGAGGTGAAGGGCAGATATTGCTATGACACCTGGGGCCAATATGCCAAAGACCAATCAAAAACGGGCCGGGCGCGGATATGCGATAACTGCAGCTCGATATATGCCCTAAAGGACGGGAAGGAGCACGTCGGTGAAAGACGGGCCGGGGACACCTTTTTTAAAGTGCTGTCAGTTCCTGTTTTGGACCACAAGGGTATTATCATCGGCGTCATGGAGATCGGCAATGACATCACCGAGCGTAAGCAGGCTGAAGAGGCGTTGCGCCTTGAAAGAAACAATCTCCGCAACATCCTGAACAGCATGGATGATGGTGTTTACATCGTAAACATGCAATATGATATCGAGTATGTGAATACCAGCCTCAAAGAACAATTCGGTGAAATCCGGGACAGGAAATGCTTTGAGTATTTTCACAACCGCAGTGAGGTATGTCCATGGTGCAAAAACCCAGAGGTGTTCCAGGGAAAAACTATTCGTTGGGAATGGTCTTCCGAGATAAACAAGAAAACCTATGATCTTATTGATACCCCATTGAGAAATTCTGATGGCAGCATCTCACAATTAGAGATTTTCAGGGATATCAGCGAGCGAAAAAACACTGAAAGGGCCTTACGAAAAAGTAAGGAGGAGTGGGAGAGAACCTTTAACTCCATCCCTGACATTGTCACCCTCCAGGACCCTGACATGCGTATTGTCAGGATCAACCAGGCAGGCTGTGACACCCTTGGCATTTCATGCGACCAGATAAGCGGCCAGCATTGCTATGAGCTTTTCCATGGTTCATCTGAACCATGCCAGAACTGCCCACTTCTGGACACAAAGAGGGATTTTCAACCCTATAGCAGGGAAATGTACCATGACAAGCTGAAAAAAACCTTTCTGGTTTCTGCTGCCCCGGTCCTGGATGGGCAGGGGAACATGGAATATATCGCCCATATTGCCAAAGACATAACCGATCAAAAGATGGTGCAGCTCGAGTCTGACCAGCGTCTGCAGCAGATTATCCAGGCCGATAAGCTCTCCTCCCTGGGAGAGGTGGTGGCCGGGGTGGCCCATGAGATCAACAACCCCAACAGCTTTATCACCTATAATGTCCCTCTCCTTGCCGAGATCTGGCAGGTG
>JAUVQZ010000224.1 GCA_030597865.1 Pseudomonadota bacterium
TCGCCGGTAACACCTCCCAGGGCCCTTTGGGACTTGATCCTCAACCATAAGGGCGGCAACAGACAGGCCAGCAAGAGGCCAAGCCCCGACCAACCCAATAAGGCCAGGGGGAGCAGAAAAAGAGATGCGGCCAGGAGACGCAACAGGGACAGCCGTCCCACCACAAAATGACCGGTGCCGGCCTGGCGGGGATAGTGGGCCTTAAAGGCGGTTACCAGCATGGCAAAACGGGCTGTGACCGGCACCATACCGATGAGAAGGAGATTCCCGGGTGCGGCAAGGAGGGCTTGCAGACCAGCGGCCTTGAGCAGTAGGACCATGACCAGGCCCACCACACCAAAGGCGCCGATATGGGAATCCTTCATAATCTCAAGGCGGCGCCTGGTCTCAAAGCTGCCGCCAAAACCATCACAGAGATCAGCAACACCATCAAGATGGAGGCCCCGGCTGAGCCAGGCCGAACAGCCCACCAGCAGAACGGCCAAGGCCAAGCTGTCCATCCCCAGGGACAGGCCAAGCCAGGCCACAGCAGAAAGCAGCGCCCCAATAACCAGACCAGCGGCTGGAAAAAAGACCACACTGCGCTCCATATCATCCTGGCGCACCTCCCCGGTGCCAAGGGGCAGGATGGTCAGAAAGGAGATAGCTATCCGCAGGGGTTTAAGCATGGCTTGTAATGAATAGTTAGTTGAGAAATGGGGCGTTGGCCAGCCAGCACCTATTCGGCACTGTCATCCAGGATCTCGCCGGGACTCACCCCGGCCTCGCCAAAGGTGGCCATCTGGGTAAGGATCTTCACCCCGGCCTCAATAAGATTCATGGCCAGGGCAGCACCGGTCCCCTCACCCAGGCGCAGGCCCAGGTGAAGAATGGGGCTGAGCCCGGTCTTCTCGAAGAAGAGGCGATGGCCCAGCTCGTCAGACATATGGCTGAAGAAACAATAATCAAGGACGTCTGGGTTCATCTCCATGGCGGTCAGGGCAGCGGCACTTGAGATAAAACCGTCCACCACCACCGCCACCTTCCTATGGGCAGCCTCCAGGATCATGCCGCAGATGGCCGCTATTTCCAGACCACCCAGGGCGGCCAGGGTACTCAAGGGATCAAGGCAGCGCTCCCGGTTGATGGCCAGGGCATCCTCTACCACCTTGATCTTATGGGCCAGGGCCCCATCGGAAATACCGGTACCACGGCCGGTGATCTTATCTGCCGGAAGATCCAAGAACATGGCAAAAAGGGCGGCAGAGGGCGTGGTGTTACCAATACCCATCTCGCCGGTGCCGAGGATCTCAGCGCCATCATTGATGGCCTGCCGGGTGACATCAATTCCAACACCAAGGGCAGCCAAGGCCTCCCCCTCGGACATGGCGAATCCCAGCCGGATATTATCGGTGCCAGCCTTGACCTTCGCCAGAATAAGGCCCTCGCCGGCCACGGGCACCGCAACACCGACATCAATGACCCGAACCTCGGCCCCGACGTGGTTAGCCAGGACATTGACCCCGGCGCCGCCGGTCAGGAAATTTGCAACCATCTGCGGCGTCACCTCAGCGGGCACGGCACTGACGCCCTCTTCCACCACGCCATGGTCGCCGGCAAAGGTGAGGATGGTCTTTTGGCTCACCGATGGTGCCAACCTCCCCTGAATACCGCACATCCGTTTCGCCATCTCCTCCAGCATGCCCAGGGCACCCAGGGGCTTAGTCAGGTTGTCCAAACGCAGTTGGGCCTGGGCCATAATCTCCCGGTCAACAGGCCTGATGGCAGCCAGCAACTCCCCTAAATCCTCTTTACTGTAGGACATACAACTCCCGTTTATCTTCCATAGCTAAACACATCAACAATTTCAAAGGTGGATTCCACCACCCGGATAATCTTATCTTCAAGCCTCAGAAACTTGGTACCCCTGGCTGGCCGTGGTAACTCACGGCGCAGCTCACGGGGAAGCTCCTGACATCTGCCACGCAGATCGCGGTCAAGCACCTGGCCCCGGGCAATCTTTTTCCGCCAGCCAGGGGGAAGCTCCTTGCCGCGGGCCTCCTTTTTCCTTAAGCCAGGGGGCAGTTTTTTCTTCTTACCCTTTTTGCGGGAATACTCGTCACGGCCATCATCCCCATAATCCCGGGAATAGCGGTCAATAGCCTCCTGCTGTGACCTCCAGGACACCCCTGGCAGGGGCGGCACTGGCAGGGGTGGGAGGGACGGCAAAAAACCAAAGGGTTTTTCCACAACCTCCCGCACCGTGGGCAACGAAGACCCCCTGTCCCTATCCTTATGCTTATCGTTTTTGGCCTGAACCGGTGTCACAAAGAGCAGCAGAACAAAAACAAATAACACTCTTTTCATAATAATTCTCCCTGTTGAAATGGCTGCCATGCCTCATGGAGCAGGGCAAGAGAGTCATAAACCCCGGCAAGGTCGTAAAGCTCCAGGGTGATGGCACCTCGGTAATCCCTTTCGACCAGTTTCTGGCCGAGACTATACAGAAAATCGGCATCTTTGGGCTGAAAATGACGATGATCCCGCCCCACAGAGGCGCCGTGGAGATGAATATGGCGCCAATGGGGCAGAGCCCAAAAATCAGTGTGCTGATTATAGCGGAGACGATGGCCAAAATCGACACAAATACCAAATCCGGCAGAACCTACCTCATCCTCCACCAGGGCAAAATCATAGCCGATATTTTCAATGCCGATTTTCCCGTGCCACTCTCCGCATCGTGCCGCCAGTTCAGTGAGGGAATATCTGACATTGTCCTGCCAGGCCTGGATCTCAAGGTCCTCTTCAAGATCAAGGTGGAGATCAAAGGCCATGGGGTTGAGGGGGCCGAGTTCTTCCAGCAGGCGACACACCTCATCAACCCCCTGCTGCCGCGTCCCCTTATCCCCGCTGCCAAGCTGAAGATCAAGGGGGAGATGAACGGTATAGGACAGGTCATGCTCAGCAGCCAACCGGCCGAGGAGGTCAACATCCACCCTATGATCGAGAAGGCTGTTTTGCCTTGACTCAAAGAAGAGAAGCTGGACCGCATCCACCTGGCCGGCAAGGGCGCTGACATTCTCCTCCAGGCCGGCGGGCAGTACAAAGGAGGTGGTGCCGAGCTGCCAGGGGTAGGAGGGCGCGGTGGGAAGATCCATTATGGACACAGCGTCACCATCACCCCAGGGCTCCCTTGCCAGGACAGGGAGATTTCAGGCAGCGGAAAACCATTTTTCACCGTGGCCAGAAAACCGGTCACCGCCTCAAATGCCAGCTCAGGCAGATTATTGGTCTCACTCAGGTGGGCAAGCACCACATGCTGCAGCTGGTCATGGAGCAGATCGCCAAGAAAACGGGCCGCATCGTTGTTGGCAAGATGGCCCTGGCGGGATCGAACGCGCTGCTGGAGATGGAGGGGATAGGGGCCATCAGCCAGCATCTGCAAATCATGATTACACTCCAGGACGAGGCCCTGACAGTTGGCCAGGCGCTGCTGGAGGAGACGGCTTACCATCCCTGTATCCGTACAGAGGCCCAGGGCGACACCACCATGCTCAACAACAAAGCCCACCGGATCCGCCGTATCATGGGAGATGGCAAAGGGATGGATGGTAAAGCCAGCAAAGGAAAATTTCTCACCTGTTTTAAAGGGCTGAAAATCCTCTACCCTGCCCAGGCGATGGTTGGCTGCCTGGAAGGTGCCCTTGTTGGCCCAAAGGGTGGTTTGGTATTTACGGGCCAGAACACCGGCCCCCTGGATGTGGTCATTATGCTCATGGGTAAGCAAAACCCCCTCCACCTTGGCCATGGAAGAGCCAACGGCGTCGAGGCGGCGGCATATTTCCTTACCGGAGAAACCGGCATCAATGAGAAGGGCTCGGCCATCTGCCTCCACATAGGTGGCGTTGCCCTTACTACCACTGCCTAGCACGCAAAATTTCATTTTAAATAGCCTGGGGTAAAAAACAAAACCAAGGGTCAACCGATTGTCGACTGGAGGGTTACTGGGAATAAGAGCATAGATTAAATCCACCCACAAGGAGAAAAGCTGGAGGGATGATGGGACCCCTATAGACAAAGTTAACCCGCCCGCCAACGGGCTGGTTATCAACTTTGAGCGTAGCTAAGTTTTTGGGTTAATCTCGAAAAATCGCACGTTCTCGCGGGTCGGTGTTGAACGCATTGTTAAGTTTTAACACGAAGCTCTTCCATGGCTGATGAAACGACCCGAATCGAAGAACGTATTAACAACCATACGAGACCAAGTGCGACCAAAATATCTGGCCAGCCAGAACCGGTGAGCCAGACCGCGCCAGCCGCCACAA
>JAUVQZ010000069.1 GCA_030597865.1 Pseudomonadota bacterium
AGGAGCTCTGCCTAGCTGTTCTTGCCTTATCCATGGATGCCTGTTATATAGTATGGCTTCCATTTCCCCCTTAAGGGACAATGGCTGGATGGAGTTGGAACAAAAAACGGGCGGGTAGCTCAGCTGGATAGAGTGTCGGCCTCCGAAGCCGAAGGTCGTGGGTTCGAATCCCACCTCGCCCACCAGAAAATTAAACGGCAGATCAGGGGGTTTTCCCTGGTCTGCCGTTTTTCGTTCCAGCCCCAAACTGTTTTTTTTGGTGATGATGCCATGGGCGACAGGGGCAAGGCTGAAAAAGATTTGTTTAGGGCTGGGCCAACTCCTGTAGCGCCTTGGCAACAGCCTTCTGAAACTCTTTGTCCGGGTGGTCTTGATGGGACAGGAGAAAATTTCTGCCCTTCTCATCATTGATCTTTGCCAGATGTTCAACGGCCAGGATTGTCGCCAGATCGCATCCCGCCTCAGGGTTGTTCAAATTGTCGTCACCCTGGATCAGATCAATGAGGATTTCTTGTATCTCATGGCTTTTGATACCCATAAGGGCTTCCATTGCCAGGACAAGAACCGTGGGATCGGTGGAAAAGAGGAAGGGGCAGAGCGTATCTGTTAAGGCGGGATCCTCAAAACTCCCAAGGGTCATGATTATTTCACCAAGAACCTCTGGGCCGGTACATGTGCGCAAGGCTTCCTGTAAATCGGGAATAACGGCCCGGAGTTTAGATTTTCTGCTCCTTCTTATGCTGAGAAGTTGAATACGGTAGGATTGGTGGCGCAGGCCGGCACGGATTGCATCCACATCGTTATCCATGATGGCAAAGAGGGTGTGATAAACCATTTCATGGGTTGCCTGGTCGCATTTTTTTTCTGCATAGATCTCAAAGAGTGCCGGTATTGCCCCTTTGGCGCCTGACTCCTTGATGTCATCAAGGATTGCTATCTGCTCAAGCATGTCTTTTTCTTCAAAGTTGTGCAGTGACTCCATCTGTTCCTCTCCCCTTTTTTTTAAAAACCGCAAAACCATGGAATGGTAATGCTCAATATGTAATACATTTCTTCTGTTAGGGATAGGGTGGAAGGCCTGTTTTGGCGTATGGGGGCAAGGGGACAGGTCGAAGGGTGCCGCCCATCAATGGCATGGTGGCAAAAATAAAGAACGGAAGGGGGGCAGGAAAGGCGGCAGTGGCTGAGCGGTTGCCGGCAGAGGAGATGCTTAACAGGTCAAGGCGAGCTCTTTTGCCAGGGTGCGAATTTTTTCGTCATAAAAACGGAGACAGGCCCGCTTGAATGATTTCATAGCTGTCTCTGAGCCGTATTGATTCGCCATGAAGGGGGTGTCTGCGCAGAGGGAGTTGAGGGTGTTGGGGGCGATGCCCTGGGTTTGCAGAAAGGCCATCTTTGCCCGTAATTCCTGGATGCGTTCATCCGTTTCAAGGCATTTTGATAAGGTCGTTAGGTGGCTTGTGTGGTCGGAATTCTTCATGGCATCTCCTCCAGCCATATTTTGAGATCTTTATATCAAAGTAGTATTGGTGGCAGGAGAAAACAATGGGCCCTTGGTTTAAAAATGGACTAGGAAAAACGCCTAGGGTGAAGGGCTGCAGCTTGCTGAAAATGAGGGTGCAGGGTAAGTAGACATGATAACAGAGGATTTTATTTGGGGAGGCCCGTTAGCAGGGAGTGGGTGTTTTTGATAGGCACCCTCTTTTAGGGTGTGGGGGCATGAATAAAAATGTTAAACTAGCCTCGCATCAGCTCTGGGTTGAGGCGACACTAAGCAGGTTTAGCAGGGTTTTTTTGTGGGAAAAAGGGGGCTAGTTGCAATCATTTAGTAAGGAAAATTTTGTACCCGTCAGCCGGGAGGAAATCCAGGCCGGTTCTGAGAAGCTTACCTTTGATCTCTACTCTATTAATCTGGACAAGGGCCAGATGGAACCGGCTGTTCTCTGCCGGCGTGGGACCTCGTCCCACGAGGTGGCAAGGGCAGTTTCTGATCGTCTTCTCGACAAGCTCTTTGTCAAAAAACAGGCCCTCCAGGAGTTCTATGATCATATGGAGGATTCCCTGGGTTCAATCATCGAAAATCCTCGTCTACCCACCAAGAAGAAGTCAGACATCCTCTATAACTGCGCCTCCAATGTGATGCAGGATGTCTATAATGATCCCCGCAGTGGCGACAATATTGAACGGAGCCGGGAGGTCAGTAATCATATCATTAGATTCACCTTGACTGATCCCGCCTCCATTCCTTCTCTGCTTTCTCTCTCCTCCCATAATTACTACACCTTCACCCACTGTGTGAATGTGGCGGTGTTTGGCATTGGTCTCTGGCAGTTTATCGGTCTTGGCTCGCCATCCGAGCTCAGGGACTTTGCCCTGGGCGCCATTCTTCACGATGTGGGCAAGAGCAAGATTAGCGATGATATCCTCAATAAGCCTGGTAAGCTGACCGATGAGGAGTTTGAGATCATTAAGGGCCATCCCCGTAATGGCTATGAACTCATGGAGGGCCGGGTCTCTGATGGGGCCCTGGACATCATTCTCCATCACCATGAGAGATATGATGGCACCGGTTATCCAGAACGATTACAGGGGGATACAATCTCGGATAATGCCAAGGTTGCCATTCTTGCCGATGTCTATGATGCCTTGACCACCAATCGCCCCTATGGTGATGCCAGGGATCCCTTTCAGGCCATGCTGATGATGAAGGAAGGTATGGTCGGTCATTTTGAGCAGGAAAAATTCATCTCCTTTATCAAGTTTTTAAGCAAGACCCCGACCTGATCGATCCACCTTCTTGTCATTTCTGTACCGGACCCTTTCTCTCATTTAAATATCCCTTTGCATGGCCCGTTTTTGCTGGTAGGAATTGTGTTTAAGGAAATGCTGTTTTAACCATACTTATCTTGGGGTATCTTGAAAAATTGTCGTCAGCCCAGTCTGGTGAGCGGGGTGAGACTTATCGAGGATAATTTTTCAAGGTGTCCCTGGCCAAAGAGTTGCGCATGACAATACTAGATGCCCTGGTCATAAAAAACCGGGAAAAACTTGCCTCTTTTGAAGAGAAACTGGCCTATAGCTTTACGGATATCTCCCTGCTGCAGGAGGCCTTTATCCATAGCTCCTATGCCTTTGAGCAGGGCAATGACCTGCGCCGTGATAACGAGACCCTGGAATTTTTGGGTGATGCGGTTCTGGATCTCACCGTGGGCCATGCCCTCTACCAGCATTATCCGGAGATGAAGGAGGGCGAGCTTACCCAGCTCCGGGCTGCCCTGGTCAATGAGAGTCATCTGGCCTGTATGGCCCGGGAGATTGATCTCGGTTCTGATCTTCTTCTGGGCAGGGGGGAGGATCACTCCCAGGGCCGCACCAAAAACTCCATTCTCTCCTGCGCCTTTGAGGCGGTCATGGGCGCTCTCTTTCTGGATGGCGGCTATCAGGTTGTTGAAAATGCCGTGGCCAAGCTGGTGGCCCCCTGGTTTGATGAGCGCCACAAGGATCTTGAGATTGCCGATGCCAAGAGCAGGTTGCAGGCCATGCTCCAGGAGATCTTCAGCGAAGGCCCCATCTACCATCTGGAAGGAACCTCCGGGCCCGATCATGACAAGACCTTCAGTGTCTCTGTCCGTTTCCGGGATCAGGTTCTGGCCTCGGGTGAGGCCAAAAATAAGAAGAAAGCAGAACAGCAGGCCGCGGCCAAGGTTGTTGAGAATTTTGACTCCTATAATTTCAGAAGCAGCATCAAGGGGGGAGAAGAGTGATGACTCCCGTTATGCTTCATCCAGTCCCCATGGCTAAAGTTTTCGAAATGGTGGATATTATTCTGCCCCACCATGAACTGGAGTTTGCCAGGGTGGATACTGTTTGACCCCCTTTGTTATTCCCTTTTTCATAGCCCACCAGGGCTGCCCCCACCAATGTGTGTTCTGCAACCAGCACGCCATTTCCGGTGCTGTTGCCGGAGAGGTGACCGCCGGCCAGGTCGGCAAGGAGATTGACGAGAAGCTTGCCTGGCCCAGACGAGCTGGCAGGGTGGTGCAGGTCGCCTTTTACGGGGGGAGCTTCACCGGTCTGTCCCGGCCCTATCAAGAAGAGCTGTTAGGGGCGGTGGCGCCCTACCTGGCCGCTGGCCTGGTCCAGGAAATCCGCATCTCAACCCGGCCCGATTTTATCAGTCCGGCAATCGTTGAATATCTCAAGGCCTCTGGGGTCAGCCTTGTTGAGCTTGGGGTCCAGTCCCTGGATGATGGGGTGCTAGAAAAAAGCGGCCGCGGCCATACTGTCGCGGATGTGGAAGAGGCCTTTGCGGTTTTAAGGGCAGGGAAGATGCAGATTGGCGGTCAGCTCATGGTGGGCCTGCCCGGTGACAGCCGGCGCAAGGCCATGCAGAGCGCCGACAGGTTGGCCGCCCTTGGCCCTGATCTGGTCCGGATCTATCCCACCCTGGTCATGAAGGGCAGCCCGTTGGCAGCCTTATTTGGCCAGGGGCTTTTCAGGCCCTGGTCCCTTGATCTTTGCACGGCCGTATGCAGTTGTATGAAGGGGGTTTTTGATCGCCAGGGCATTGTCGTTGCCCGCCTGGGTCTGCAGAGCTGCGAGACTCTGGAGCGGGATCTGCTGGCCGGCCCCTATCACCCCGCCTTTGGTGAGCTGGTCTTGGGTCGTCAGTACTATAGGATGGTGCGCAAAAGAGTTGTTGAGGCCAAAAAAGATGGTGGGGAACGGATGATCATCCTTCATCTTGCTGAGCGTGATCGTTCCCTCTTTGTTGGCATGAACAAGGCAAATATGGCCCGTTATAAGGGGCGTGATCTTCTCAACAATGTCGAGGTTGTCTTTGACCCCGATCAACCCCGTTTCACCGTGGAGGTGTCATAGATGGAGGCCCTTCGTTTATTGCCGAACGGCGGGTCAATCAGGCCATAGGCCCGATGGCAGCCTGACCTAAGACCCGTGGTAGGATGTGCCCCTGGCCTTAGGGGATGATTCCCTGCTCCCTGCTGATCTGAAGATGGAGTCCCCGGTCGCTACATTTGAATTATGCAACCTTGAGATGCAGTTTTTTGCCAAGCGCTTGGGCAAATTTTTCCAAAGTGGATAGTTTTATATCCTCTGCATGGTTCTCAATGCGAGATATGGCTGATTTTTTTGTTTGGAGTTTTTGCGCTAATTGTTCTTGGGTGAGACCTGCTTCTTCCCGTGCAATTTTGAGCATGACTCCAATTTTAAATTGTTCGTAGCCTGAATCAAAGCCATTAGCGAATTCAGGATCACGGCTTTTGCGATTCTTTATGTATTTTTTTAAATCACTCATGTCCTACCTCCTTTTGAAGTAATCCCGTTTCCTTTTTACTGCCAGTTTTATGGCCTGCTTCGGTGTTTTTTGGGTTTTCTTTTGGAAAGCGTGGTTGAGCACTATCAGTTTGGGGCCGTCGAAGAAGCCTAATAGACGAAATGTATCATTTCCTGATTTTACCCTGACCTCCCAAATGTCATCCGTGTTAATCAGTTTTTTGAGGTAGGTTGTAGGGACTTTGGGCAATTCTTCAATTACTTGTAACACCCAGACAACTTTTTGTGCCTGCTTTGCCGTTAATGAATTAAGGAACTCCTCAACTGGGCTTTTCCCATTACCTTTTTTGTAAAAGTCAATTTCAGGCATACAGATAAGTTAACTCGCGTGTTAACTTTTGGCAAGGTGTACTTTTTATCCGCACCTAACGCAAAGCTAAGACGCGCGCCTAGCTTGTGCCGCATAAGTTCGAGTTGTAGTTAGGTGGCCGAAGCCGATAAAACTGGCGTTCTTGCGCGAATTGTTAGCTTTTTATCAGGGACCCCCTGCCAAGCTGCAGGCCCGGCAAGAATATTACGCCAGGGTTGTTGAAAAGGTGGGGCTGAACAAATAACCTTTTCATCCCTCATCCCTCATCCCTCATCCCTTTCAAACCATGCCCTTCAGGTAGACACGCAGGGGCGCAGGATAACCTTCAACGGTGAGCTGCGGATTCTGCGGATCGATAAAGTCGGCATAGGATTCAAAATCCATCCATTCCGTGCAGCGCTGCTCTTCACTGCCCATGGGGTGGCTGCAGAAGATCTCCACCTGGTCAAAGCCGGCCCGTATCATCCAGTTTCGTACACAGGCCCCGGTGGGGACAAAATAGGTGCCCGGCACCTTGGCATAGCGTCCTTCCGGAAAGAGGGCCACCGGATCCTGGCCGGGTATGGCCTGGGATTCGACAATGAGGGTGCCGCCTGGCGTCATGGATTTCTTGATTTCCTTGAGGCATTCCAGGGGCGAGATACGGTGGTAGAGAATCCCCATCAGAAAGACGACATCAAAGCTCTCCCTGAAGAGCCCCATGTCTTCCACGCCAAGGAGTTCAAGCTCCAGGTTGCCACAGCCGGCAAAGCCATTGAGCATCCTGAAGGTGAAGTAATGGTGGAGATAGGGCTCAAAACCCACCACCAGCCTGGGATTGTGGTGGGCCATGCGAAACATGTAGTAGCCGTTATTGCTGCCCACATCAGCGACCACCTTATCTTTCAGGTCCGGCAGCACAGGGAGGAGCCGGTCCCATTTCCTGTTTGAGCGCCATTCGGCGTCAATATCAATACCGAATACGGAAAAAGGCCCCTTGCGCCAGGGCATGAAGTCCCTGAGGGCGGCCAGAAGTTGCTGTTGGTCAGCAGGGCTGATTTCATCGGCGTGGCCAATGGTGACAACATCACCTGAGAAATCAAGGTGGTCTGCCTTGAGATGGGCCAGGGATTCGACCCGTTCCCGCAGGCTGCGGATCCCTTTTTTCAGGCTTGTCAGCCTTTTGACATTCTCCTCCTGCCTCTGTTGCAGTTCGGCATGGTTGGCCTTGGCCAGAAGTTTGTAATAGTCGGAATCGAAATTCATTATTCTTTAATTGCTGCAAAGGAGACAAAGTTGAACCACTGAAAGAAACTCTCACAGCTGGCGAATCCCGCCTCTCTAAGTTGGCTGATATTTTCTTCAATGGAGAAGGGGATGAGGATGTTTTCAAGGGCCTCACGCTTCTTGGTGATTTCAATCTCGGAATAGCCCTGTTGCCTCTTAAAATCAAGATAGATATCAATAAAGCTACGATTGAGAGGGGAGTGGTGGGAGATAATTTTCTCAGACAAAATCAGGATGCCGCCTGGCTTGAGGCTGGCGTAGATTTTCCTGAGAAAGGCGGCCCTGTTCATGGGGCGCAGAAACTGGAGGGTATAGCTCAGGAGCACGGCCCCACAGGGCTCAAGGGCCGTGGTGGTGATGTCGGCAAGTTCAAAGGAGATCTGGTTCTGCTTGCTATACATCTCGGCCTTTATCCGGGCCTTGTTGATCATGGCCTCGGAGCTGTCCATGCCGATATAATGCAGCTCTTTTGATTTTAACATCTCTGCCAGGGCAATGAGTGGACGACCAGTGGAGCAGCCTAGATCATAGATGAGATCGCCATCCTGAACAAAGGAATCCAGTAATTTACCCGTCATGTCGAGGACCTGCCGATAGCAGGGCACCGAACGTTCAAGCATGTCGTCAAACACCTCAGCCACCTTGTCGTTAAAGGTGAAGTCAACGGAGGATGGGTTGTTAAAGAGTCTGTCAATGGTCATTTTGGTAGGTGCTGAAGGCTGAAGTGATCATGGATGGTTGCCACCATACAGCAACTTGCATTTTTTTTGCTGTGAAAATGTAAGCGGTGGCAAAAAAAGGTCCATCATCGAAGTCCGGGAAGACTATCTGTTAAAACACAAAGACACAAAGACACAAAGACACAGAGGCTTTCTTTTTGCCATCCCTCTGTGTCTCTGTGCCTCTGTGTTTGGCAAGATGGTTAGCCGCGACTTTGAAGGCTGACATCCTCCCCCTCCCAGGCATTTCTTCCGTGGTTTCCGTGGCAAAAACAAAGTCATTCCCACACATTGACGATGAACCAAAAAAAGATGCCCCCACCCGGGAGAGAGGCCGGGTAGGGGCGGGAGGAGAAGAGAGGTAGGATATTAATGCCTCCCTCACAATGGGGGAGGGTACTGCTTTAAGGAGGAGAGAGATACTAATGGGTAATGCTAAAATCCACCGGCGGGCCGTGGAGAATTTTTTCTAAATATTTTTTTAAATCATCGTTTAATTTATGGACTGAACCACCAGGCCTGATGCCGTCATCCTTCCAGGCGGCCTCAAAAAGTTCCTGCGGTACCTGAACCTTGGCAAGTTCCTCAGCGCCCTCCACCGTTCTTTTGATCAGGGTGACCAGGGGGGCCTCCCAGTCAAAAAGGACGAAATAATAGGATTCATCATGGGCGCTGGCGACAAAATCATTGCCACGAATCCAGCCGGTACCCCATTCAAGATACATTTCCACAGCCTTTTCCGGAGTCATCTGCCAATCAATTTTATTGATAAGCTGTCTGTCTGATCTCAACTGTTCAAGGGTAAACATTGGACACCTCCTGGCGGGTTAATTATAAAAATAGTAACTGTTATTGAGATGGTCAAGGGTGAAAGGCCGGGGAGGATAATTTTTTTTAAAGCAGGAGGCGTTTGATGTGATGGGATGTGAAAGGGGGGAGGAAAGATGGGAGAGGCAAATGGTGTTACGAGTAGCGATCATCCTCTTGATAATACTCAGGGAAACCTATGACCTCTTTGAGGTGGGAAAAGGAGATGTGTTCTGGGTAGCGGCCTTGCTGGAGGGCAGTAAGAGATTTTTCCATGGCCTCCACCGCAGAGCTGAGCAGGGTGAGGGGGTAGGCAACAATTTTAAAACCGAGTTCCTCTAAGCGAGGAGGTGGGAGAAGAGGGCTTTGGCCATTCTGGATCATGTTGGCCATGCAGGGAGCCTTAATTTCTGAGCAGAAGAGGGCCATTTCTTCCTCGCTCTGGGGGGCCTCAATAAAAATGATGTCAGCACCCAGGGCGGCAAAATCACGGCAGCGATCCAGGGCCTCGTCAAAACCAAGGGGGCCACGGGCATCGGTACGGGCCATGATCAAAATATCCGCCCCCTCATCACGGGCATCAACAGCGGCCTCAAGGCGTTTGCAGGCCTGGTGGCGGTCAACCACCTGTTTACCCTTGGTGTGGCCGCAGCGCTTGGGGCTGACCTGGTCTTCTATCATGATGCAGGCAAAACCGGCCTGGGCATAGCCCTGCACGGTTCTTTTGGTGTTAACGGCATTGCCATAGCCCGTGTCACCGTCGCCAAGCACCGGAAGGGTTGTGGCCGCGCAGATGGACCGGCCCTGGTCAACCATCTCGCCGTAGGAGATGAGGCCGGTATCCGGCAGGCCCAGGCGGGCGGCGGAGACGGCAAAACCGCTCATGAAGGTAAGTTTGAAGTCGGCCTGTTCAATGAGCTTGGCGGTCAGGGCGTCATAACAGCAGGGCATGACCAGCAGACCCGGTTCGGCAAGCAGGGCCTTGAGGCAGGAGGCTGCGGACATGAAGATCCTAGCCCTTGGGGATATGGATGGTCTGGTTGGGGGGGAGATCAGGGTTGGGCCGATACAGAATGATGATCCGGCCGATGATCTGCACCAGGGCGGAGCTGGTTTCCCTGGCAAGCTGAGACGCTGTCTCAGGGCGGTCAACAGCAGCTGTGCTCTGAACCTTGACCTTGATAAGCTCCCGGTGCCGAAAGACATCTTCGGCGGATTTTACCACCTGATCTGTCAGGCCGTGCTGACCAATCATGACCAGGGGGTCAAGATTATGGGCCAGACCCCGCAGAAAACGGAGTTGCTTTTTGGAAAGGATGGGGGCGTTTTTTTTCTTTTTCTTGGCCATTTTATTCTAATCCCAAAAGGGTCTAACCCGCTAAAGCGGACATTAAGGAATGGATAAGTGTCTTGGAGTTAGCTACAAGCCCCTAATTTAAAAACACATTTTACATTTTTTTTGTTTTTTTACAGTCTTTCTACAGTAAGGCACTAAACAAGGTTTGAGATGATTTCGTAGCCACCTATCATGCTGCCGACCATGCTGCCGATGCCCGGCAGTAAAAAGGCGAGAAAAACCTTGAGCAGGTTATTACTCCACCAGCCCCGTACCGTTGTCATGTCTGCCATGGCATTTTCAAATTCACGGACAAGGGGGGGGCGCATCATGGCCTGGATAAAGGCGCAGACATAACCGGCGCCGATAACCGGGGTCAAACTGGTGATGGGGGCGGCGATAAAGGCGGTGATGATGGTTGCCGGATGGGCCAGGGCAATAAAGGCGCCCAGGGAAGATGGGATGCCGTTGGCAAGCACCCAGTACAGGGCATTGGCACCGGCTGCCTGGCTGCCCTTGTCAAAACCGATATAGCCGATGGAACCGAGGATCAGAAGGGGGATGAGCCAGCCCGCCATTTTCCAGGCCGGTGAGACCGGGGGAATGGTGTTTATTTCCTCCATCTGGGCGCTGCGGTCCTCCATGAGGGCCCTTTTGATGCCAGCAACATGACCGGCGCCCACCACGGCAACGAGCTTGTCGCCGCTGGCCGCCTTGATTTTCTCGGCCAGAAAGGTGTCACGTTCATCAATGAGCACCTGTTTGATCTCAGGCAGGGCCTCTCCCATTTCCGCAAGGAGTTCGGACAGGACATCGCTCTTCTTTAATTCGCTGAGCTTTTCCTCGCTGAGTTCGGTGCTGTCAAAGAGACTGGCCAGGAGGGAGGTAAGCAGATAGCCCTTCTTGTAAAAAGAGGTCTTTTTCCAGGCCCTCCTCAGGGTGACCCGGACGTCCCGGTCACAGAGGGCAATGGGAATGTCGAATTTGTCGGCTGAGCGGGTGGCCTCCAGGAGATCTGAACCCGGAGCCACGCCGAGCTGGTCGCCCAGCTTTTTCTGGTAGGAGGCCAGGGTCAGGTTGATCATCAGGGTGGCGAGCTGCTTTTTCTTGATAATCTCTTTGAGATCAAGGGATTGCCAGCGCTGTTTTTGGGACAGGGATTCGTAGCGTTTCCGGTCGAGCTCCACACAGACGCAGTCCGGGCGTTCCTCCTCAATGACCTGTTGGACGAGGTCCACAGATTTCTGGGAGATATGGGCCGTGCCCACCAGGATGATCTGGCGGTCTTGGTGCTGGATGATATGGACGTCGGAGGAGTCGTAGGAGGCCAAGGTTGTTAATCCGGTGAGGATGATAAAAAAATATGGTTCATGAAACAACAAAGAGGATGCCAATGGCATCCTCTTTGTTCCGGAAAAGAATGAAACTAGAACTTCATGGCCAGACTGGTGGTGATCATATGGGCCGCGGCATTCTTGAATTCGCCCTCAATAGAATCGTTGCCGTCATTGGCCTCGATGGTTCGTTCCTCCTTGTCGCTGTAGAGGTAGGCCAGGCCCAGCTCATACTGGTCATTGAGCTTATACCTGAAGCCGGCAGAGTACATCTTGGCGTTTGAGTCTGGCAACTCAAAACCCAGGGAATGATCAGGCACCGGGGTCTCGTCAATGGCAAAACCGGCCATCAGGGTGAGCCTGTCCTCCATCATCCTATGGCTGACGCCGATGCGATAGGCATCGGTATCGTTAAAATCTTTGGCAATAGGATTGTCAAAATTGGCGAAAGGGTGGTCAACACTAGGCAAAATCTCATACAGGAAAGATTGGTCATAGTCAAAGTCCAACTCGTCATAGTCGGACCAGAAGGTGCGGTCCCAGGAAAGCTCAATGGTGGTGTCCTTGATGGTGTAGGCCACGGCCACGGTGAGGACCTCGGGCAGGGGAACGGTCACCTCACCTGATCCAGTGTAAATGTCTGAAAGAAATGCGAATCCCCCGGAACCAATAGCCTGCAGGGTGACCTCATCGGAATCCAGGGTGAGGTCCACCTTGGAGCGCCAGGTAATGGCGGTGGTCAGGTTGTCCATGGGCTTGACGGTCAGGGCCAGGTTATAGCCGACGTCATTGGATTCGCCGTTCTCCAATTCACGCGACAGGCTGTCAAGCGCACCAGCAGGAGCAGCAGTGCTGCTCACCCGGCCGGAGCTATGGACGAGACGCACGCCACCGGCCACCGACACTTTGTCATGGAGCTTGTAGGCCAGGGTGGGGTTGATCTCCAGGATTTCCAGGGTAAATTCGCCGGCAGAGGCCTCCTGGAAATTGTCATCCCAGCGCTTGGACAGACCGCCGGGTACGGTGAAGGAGAGGCCAAAGCGCATATTGCTGAACTCCGGGGAGACCA
>JAUVQZ010000199.1 GCA_030597865.1 Pseudomonadota bacterium
AGTTTTATCGCCTACAATGCCCCCATGGCAGAGAAGATCTGGCAGGGGGTAAAACCGGTCCTGGATGAGTATGCCGCCAACAACCCCCAGTGGCGGGTTGGCCATTTTTCCTACCAGGAAGTGGCCGAAAGCATGGCAGAGACCCTGCACTTTATCAAAACAGGCTCTGAGCGAATAAATGGTATTGTCAACAGCCTGAAGGAATTTGCCGGCCGGGATAAAGAGCAGGATGATGCCTTTATTCAAATTAATGCTATTATCAGCCATGCCTATACCATTATTGGCGCCCAGCTTCGAAAACAGGCCGGCACCATTACCATCACCCTTGGCGACAATCTACCGGAGATTTATGGCCAGTTTCAAAGGGTGGAACAGGTTATTGTCAACCTCATGCTCAATGCCATGGATGCCGTTGCCAACCGGAAGACAGGCAGCATCTCTATCACCACCAAGTACAATGAGCGCCTCCAGGCCATTATCATAATAGTTGAGGACAATGGCAGAGGTATCCAAAGGGACGTCATGGATCTCATCTTTGACCCCTTCTTCACCACCCGCCGGGACCAGGGCGGCACCGGCCTGGGTCTTTCCGTTTCCTTTGGTTTGATCAAGGAGCATAACGGCACCATTTCCGTCCTCAGCCTCCCGGGCCAAGGAACCAGCTTCACCCTCTATCTGCCCCTGGATAAACGGCGGCAGAAAAAGGTGGCCATTACCCCCACCGTCCTCTGCATCGATGATGATGCGGCTGTGCTTTACCTCATCGAAACTTTTTTCAAGAGGGCTGCCAATGACATTACCATTGCCACCCTGGACAGCCCGGAACATATCCTGGCCTACCTTGATGAACACCCCGAGGTATATCTCGTCATTTCCGACATTATAATGCCTCAAATGAATGGCTGGGACCTGTTGGCCCAGGTCAAAAACAAATTTCCCCTCATGCCCATGGGGCTTTTCTCTGGCGATCCCGCGGCCCTGGAGCAACCCGAGGGCGCCCCCACCCCGGACCATATTGGCAGTAAACCCCTTAGCTTTGCGGAAATTTCCGATTTTATCCATAGCATTGACAGGCGTATTGTATGAGCATTCTTCTTGTTGACGATGAATATGTGGCCCTGAAATCCGTGCAGCGCCTTCTTCACTGGGAGGGTTATAAGGAGGTCGAGACCTGTGATAACGGCAAAGACGCCCTGCAGTTGATCAAGGACCATGATTTTGATGTGATCCTCCTTGACATCATGATGCCTGGCATGGACGGCCTTGAGGTGTTGCAGGAAGCCAAGCCCCTTAAACCCTTCAGCGAATTTATCATGCTCACCGCCGTGGCTGACCTCGGCACGGCGGTTAAGGCCGTGCGCATGGGCGCCTATGACTATCTGGCCAAACCAATGGACAATGACCGCCTGTTACTGGCCATAAAGAGGGCCTATGAACGAAAAGGCCTGCTCTCAGGCCGGATCAGAACAGCAGAGGGGGACCCTGAACCCGTGCTTTCCCCTGCCTTTGCCGCCATCATCACCAAGAACAGGGCCATGAAAGAGCAACTCTGCTTCGCCGAGGTCATGGCCCGCAGCGGCGTGCCCATTCTTATCACCGGAGAATCAGGCACCGGCAAGGAGTTGCTTGCCCAGGGCATCCACCGGGCCGGGCCCAGGCCCGATGGGCCCTTTATTGCTGTTAATGTCTCGGCCATGCCGGAATCGATGTTTGAAAGCCAGTTTTTTGGCCACAGGAAGGGGGCCTTCACCGGCGCCAGCAATGACCATAAAGGGTTTTTTGAACAGGCCAACAACGGCACCCTCTTTCTTGATGAAATTGGCGAGCTGCCCCCCCATCTCCAGGTAAAATTCCTGCGCATCCTGGAAGAAAAAACCATTGTCCCCCTGGGCGGCCAGCACCCTGTACCCCTCAACGTCCGCATTGTCTCAGCCACCAACAGAAATTTGGATGAGGCGTGCAAAGAACACGCCTTCCGCATGGACCTCCTCTATCGGCTCAAAGCGGCCCATGTCCATCTCCCGCCCCTGCGGGAAAGGGCGGATGATGTGCCGGCCCTGGCTGACTTTTTCATGAAAAAAGCAGCGCTCAGACACCAGCGTCCCGTCCAGACTTTCAGCCCTGGGGCCATGAATATCCTGGTGCACAGGGCCTACCCCGGCAATGTCCGCGAACTGGCCCAGCTCGTTGAAAGCGTTGTCCTGATCACAAAGAGCCAAATCATTTCAGCCAGCGATCTTGGTGAAGATCAGCAAGAAATACCGAGCTCGAGCCGCACCCTCTGCACCTTTAAGGAGGACTATGAACGGCACCTGGCCTTTGTCCTTGAGCATACAGGCCGTGACCGCGCCAAGGCGGCTGAAATTCTCGGCGTTTCCCTGCGCCAGATCCATCGCAAAATGGCTGAACTGAAAAAAAGACCTGGCCAATAACACCCCCCTGCGACCAAAAGGTCACACGGTGGCCAACTTTGTCACCAGATCTGTTTTAGTTTTTAATTTCAACAGCTTATGCGCCATCATCCCTCCTTTTTACCCCTGCCGCACCTCCAGACCAGTGACCCCCAGGTCACCTTGCCGCCCCGACAGGACACGCCCCTCCGCCACCATCAACCTGTTGATTTCAAACGGTTTTCACCACTAGCAGCGACCAGCACCCTCACCCTGGCACAAAGATTGCTCTTAACAAGTAGATAACCCAAACCTGCCCACCAGTCCCTTGGCTTCTTTTGGCACAGGAGATGAAATGACAGACCACGAGCCCATCAGGAAAATCCTGGTGGTGGATGATGATATTGAGCTGGCCAAGACCATTACCACCCATCTCAAATGGGAGGGTTATCAGGCCATCCACGCCAGCGACGGCCAGGAGGCCAAGGAGATGATTACTGAGGCAAAAAAAAACGCCGCCCCCTTTGAGCTGGTCATCACTGATTATTTAATGCCCCACATCGATGGCCTTGAACTGGTGGACTGGATCCAAAAAAATAATGGCGGAACATATATCATTGTCATGAGCGGCCTCCTCAACATCCAAACCCTCCAAGAAAACCTGCGCCCGGAAATGGATACATACAAAATAAAACCCATAACCCCCCTTGACATCGAGAGATTGCTAGGCTCTATAGAGACCAAACGGCAATCAGGCGGCCACAGGGCTCCCCGTGAAATTGGCAACACCACCCTTTAGGAGATTAACATGTCAGCTGACCAAGAGAACATCACCCATAGCGAGGGCAAATACCTCACCTTTACCCTTGGCAGCGAAGGGTTTGGCCTGAGCATCCTCAGGGTACGGGAGATCATCGGCTTCATGAAGATCACCCTCATCCCCCAGACCGCTGAATATGTCAAAGGGGTCATCAATCTGCGGGGCAAGGTGATACCGGTTGTTGATCTGCGACTCAGGTTCGACATGCCGGCAACAACCCACACCGAGCGCACCTGCATCATTGTCGTGGAAATCAGCTCCCCCAGGGATGAAGTCCTGCTGGTGGGCATTGTGGTGGATGCGGTTTCCGAGGTCATGAATATCAAGGCCCAAGACATTGAACCGCCTCCCTCATTCGGCGGCGACATGGACAGCCAGTATATTCTCGGCATGGCCAAGATTGGCAAGGACGTAAAAATACTTCTTGATATCGACAGGGTCATCAGCAGCGTAGAGCTCACCCCGTTACATCAGGATTAACTATTAAAATTCATGGCCTTATCTATTGAGACATGGGCTAGGAGAAAAAATGGACTGGAACAAAATGACCATCGGCAAGAGGATGACCCTGAGTTTTGGCGTTATTACGCTTCTACTCATTATCCTGGGGGCCTTAAATTACTCCGGGGTTACCAAGATTGTCAACAATGCCACGGAGGTCATTAGCGGCAATAAGCTTGATGGCCTGTTGGCCCAGCGCGAGTTGGATCATCTCAACTGGGCGGGCCAGGTCAGCGCCCTGCTCACCGATGACAAGATCACCTCCCTTGCGGCGGAGAAGGATCATACAAAATGCGCTTTTGGTCAGTGGCTTTTTGGTCCCGAGCGTGGGGAGGCGGAAAAGCTTGTGCCGGGTCTTGCCGGCATCCTCAAAGACATTGAAGGGCCCCATCAAAGGCTCCATGAATCAGCCACCGAGATCTGCAGCGTCTTTAGCCCGGCAGACCCCTCCCTGGCCGCCACAATCTACCAGATCGAGGCGGCCCATCTCACGTGGGCCGGTCAGATCAGTAGCGGCCTGCTCCTGGGCAAAAAGAGACTCGACGTCCAGACAGACCCCTCCCGCTGTGGTCTCGGCGAATGGCTTAACTCGCCCGAGGGCAGAGCAACCTATGACCAGGCTGACGACGGCTTCAAAAAATACATTAATGACATCAAGATCCCCCATGACAGACTGCACAACACTGCCGTAACGATTAATGCGCTGCTGGAAGATGGCAACACCGGCAAGGCTGCTGAGGTTTATGAGAATGAAACCAGACATCATCTCGAAAAAACCCTTGATATCCTCCACAGCCTCGAGGAAGAGGCGGTCCATGAGGTGGCCGGCCTGGCAAAGGCCAATGACATCTTTGCCCATACCACCACACCCATGCTCGGGGAGGTCCAAGGGCTGCTGACCGATGCCAGGGCTGAGGCCAGAAAAAACATCATGACGGATGAGGTCATGCTGAGCAGCGCCCTCACCACCAAGATCATGGTCACCGTTGTTGCGGCTGTTGCCATCCTGGCCGGGCTGATCATGGGATTTTTCACCACCCGGGGAATCGTCAAGACACTCTCCTCCATCTCCAGCAACATGGCAGGGATGGCCCAGGAGGTCCTCGGGGCATCCAACCATGTTTCCCGTTCCAGCCAGAGCCTGGCAGAGGGCGCCTCGCAACAGGCCGCCTCCCTGGAGGAAACATCCTCCTCCCTGGAAGAAATCTCCTCCATGACCAAGCATAATGTCGACAACTCCCACCAGGCCAACAGCCTGGCCGGTGAGGCCACAGAGGTTGTTGGCAAGGCCAACAGCTCCATGGACGAGCTCACCGTTGCCATGGAAGATATCTCCCAGGCCAGTGAGGCGACCTCCAAGATCATCAAAACCATTGATGAGATTGCCTTTCAGACAAACCTGCTTGCCCTCAATGCAGCGGTGGAGGCGGCCCGGGCAGGTGAAGCCGGTGCTGGTTTTGCCGTGGTGGCCGAGGAGGTCCGCAATCTGGCCATGCGCTCTGCCGCAGCAGCCAAGGATACCGCCGGACTCATCGAAGAAACCGTGAAAAAGGTCCATGGCGGCAATGATCTGCTTGCCACCACCAATGAAAATTTCAGCAGCGTTACGGAAAGCTCTACTAAAATTGCCGGGCTGGTAAATGAAATTACCCTGGCCTCTGAGGA
>JAUVQZ010000273.1 GCA_030597865.1 Pseudomonadota bacterium
GCCGGAATGGAGCAACCGCCCTCAAGCTTACGCAGATAGCCGCGCTCAGCCAGCAGACGCGCCTCGCTCTCTGGGTTATTGAGGCAGGAACGCACAAGCTCCCTCTTTTCAGGGCTGAGTCCGGCTGCCGCCTCAATGGCCACGCAGCCCTGGCCCACCGGCGGCACAAACTGATCTTCCGGAAAGGTGTGGACGATCATATCCTCATACTCCATGCGGTGCACCCCGGCATAGGCCAGCATGATGCCGTCACAGAGCCCTTCCTCCATCTTCTTGATCCGGGTCTGGAGATTGCCTCGGATATCAACGGTCTCCACATGGGGATAGTGGAGGGCGAGCAGGGCCCGGCGCCGCACCGAAGAGGTACCGATGACGATTTTTTTAGCGGTATCGGCCAGGGAGAGGTCAGGCCTATGGCTGACCAGGACATCATTGGCCTTCTCCCGATCGGTAAAGGCGATGAGTTCAAAACCTTCGGGAAGGTGAGAGGGCATATCCTTGGCGCTGTGCACGGCAATATCAAGGGTGCCGTCGGCAAGCTGATCTTCGAGCTCCTCGGTGAAAACGCCCTTGGAGCCGATCTTGGCAATGGAGACGTTGAGGATCTTGTCGCCCTTGGTCTCCATGGTGACGATCTTTGTGTCAACACCGGCCGCCTTGAGCTTCTCCTCAACATAATAGGTCTGCCACATGGCCAGTTTACTCTTCCTGGAACCGATCGTTATCTTCGTCATTCTGTGTAAAACCCCTTCAAGAAGTATCTATAGCTATAGGCTGGTGTCTGGCCGAAAATAAGGTACAGAGAGACCCCGCCTGGATGATCCATAACACCCTTTCCTTACCCTAAACGGGCCGGAAAAACATTAATTTCCTGCCGGATACCCAGGCAAAGGCGTATGGCTCAGGAGGGATAGGCCGGTGTTGCCCCTGGTTTGGAGGCCACATAGGAACCCAGGCGGTTGGCCTCCGCCAGACAGCCCTGCAGATCCATACCGGCCAGGAAACCGGCAATAATGCCGGAGAAGAAGGCATCACCGCTGCCCACGGTATCGGCAACCGTGACCTTGAAGCCCGGATGGGAGTGACACTCCTCAGCATCCATGAGCAGGGCGCCCTCGCTGCCCCGGGTCACGGCAAGGAGCTTGAGATCAAAGGCGTCAAAAAGGGCGCGTGCCACCTCCTCTTCGCTGCCCTTTTTGCCGACCAGGGCCCCATTTAGGGCGCTCAACTCATCGCTGTTCACCTTCACCACCTGGGCCGCCTGCAGCGACTCCCTGACATGGTCCATGGGGGTGAAGGGGGGCCGCAGGTTGACATCATAAAAGATGGTGGTGGCCTGGGACCAGAGGCAACGGATGGCCTGGCGACTCTCCTGGTCGCGCTGGGCCAGGGTGCCGCACACCAGATGAAAGGGGCGGCCGCCAATGGCGCTCTCCACCCCAAGGGCCTGGATATGGTCCCAGGCCGCCGGTCTTTCAATGTCAAAATGGGGTTCATTGGTGTCATCAACCCGCACCACCACCCGACCGGTGGGCCTCTCGCCATCGATCTGGATGGCATCAAGGGCAAGGCCGATTTCTGTGATCCGGGCCAGGGTCTGCCGACCTAAATCATCATCACCGAGGCGACTTGCCACCAGCACGGGCAGACCGCGGGCCTGGAGGTGGTAGGCCACGTTCAGGGGGGCGCCGCCCAAAACACTGCCTTCGGGGAACTGGTCCCAGACAATCTCACCAATGGAAACAATCAAATCTTTTGCCATAATCCCTACCTGTGCTCGAAACTTTTTGATACTCTGAAAGGATATCGCGTCCTCTTTAACCGCCAAAGCAATAGTATAGGCCAGCTAAACGCAAATAGCAAAAACGGGCTCCGCCACCTTTTGTTCCTCCACCTGCCGGGAAAAACCATGATTGACACCTTAATGAACTATATTCAGGAGAACAGGGATGCCGTTTACAGCCTGTTTCGCCGCTTTCAGGAGACCGGCAAGAGCTTGATGCTGCGCACCGATCTCTGGGACGAATTCACCCTGTTCTGCGCTGAAACGGACAATCAGGGCCTGCTCGACTCCCCCCTGGGCAAGGCCATTGCCCAAACCCAGGAGGCCGCCATTGTCTCACCCTGGCTCTATCTTGATGTCCGGCCCCGGGTGGCCCAGTGGCATTATCTGCGCTTCCACTTCGAGGCCATGACCTCGGAAGAGGTTTCAGCCTCTCAGTTTCTCTTCTTTAAGGAGGGCCTGGTCACCAGCGACCCTGGTTTCCGGATCTTGGAGATTGATCTCACCCCCTTTGAACGTCATTTCCCCAAGATGACCCAGACCCGATCCATTGGCCATGGCGTGGAGTTTCTCAACCGCCGTTTTTCCAGCCGCCTGGCCAATGACCTTGCCAAGGGCGATGAACTGATCCTCTCCTTCCTCAAGGAGCATGGCTATGGCGGTATACCCTTTATGATCAATGAGACCATTAACAACATGACCGGTCTCCAGCAGGCCCTGCGCAACGGCATGGAGTACCTGGATGACCAGCCCAGGGATGCCACCTGGAACGATGTCAGCGCCAATATGCAACGCATGGGATTTGAGCCGGGCTGGGGCCGCAAGGTGGGCCGCATCCACGACAGCCTCAGCCTGCTGGCCGACATCCTCGAGGCCCCGGACCATGGCGCCCTGGAGCAATTCTTCAGCCGCATCCCCATGATCTTCAACGTGGTTATCCTGTCGCC
>JAUVQZ010000296.1 GCA_030597865.1 Pseudomonadota bacterium
ATCCCTCTGTGTCTTTGTGCCTTTGTGTTTCAACAAAGAGTCTTCCCGGACTTTGATGATGAACCTTTTTTTATACTAAACCTTGCAGCTCGTCTGAAATTACCTCAGACCGGCCATCCACGGAAACAACACCGTGGTGTCATTGGTTATTGCTTGAAAGACGTTAACAGCGGCCATGGTGTCTGATGGTGTAGGTTTCCCCCCCCCCATTCAGCCCTTTTCCGGCGCAAGGCGAGGGGGGAGGAGTCTATGTTCTGCCTGGGCTGCCGTCTAAAAAGAAGTCTTGACAAGCTTGTTTCAGCCGTCAGATAATTTTTCTGCCAACAGGGGAATTATATTCCCTCAAATACGTAACGAGCGAGGAAAAATACCATGAGCGATCAAGAGCTGTTCACCATTGATGTCTGTCTGAAACTCCCTGTGCAATTAGCGGATGCCCTAAAGGAGGTCGTTGTGGCTACCGGTATGAGCCAGGAGGAGTTGATTACCCATTATGTGATAGAGGGAGTGGCCCATGCCATGCCTAAGGTGAAAAGGGAGCTCTTTTTCAGTCATACCAAGGAAATTCTCAAGAAACACAATGTCCCTGCTGATGCGGTGGAGGAGATTGTTGATAAGTTTGTCTTTTAGCTCAGCAAGAGGGCCAGTCCTGGCAAGAGATGTCTAACCTGGTAATGGTGTAGATATCGATCCGGAAGCAGCCCCTCACAGGGACTATGGTCTTGGCTGACGGGTTTACCTGGACGAAGCGGGCCGCTTCTCTAAGGAAGCACTGAGAAAAATATTCACCCAGGCCCTCCTTGCTGCAGTTGGGCCCTGGGCCATTAAGATACAGCCATAGTTTTCGGCAATGAAAGTTTACCTTGGAGGGGAAAATGAAAAAGACGACTATTTTGTTATCAGTCCTTCTTCTTACAACCACGGGTGCCCATGCATACGGCCCTGAAGATTGTTATATGGGGCCGGGGATGATGGGTTGGGGCCACGGCATGGGATGGTTCATGCCTGTCCTGATGATGGCCTTCTTGGTGTTAGTGATTGTGGGAATTGTTGCCATAATCCACAGGGCTCTGTCAAGATCTGCCAGGGTTAAAGGGGGTGAACACGAAGACTCGGCCCTGGGCATCTTGCAAAGAAGATATGCCAGGGGTGAAATAGATAAAGATGAGTTCGAAGAAAAAAAGAAAATCTTGGAGCAATAAAGGTGGGGGCAAATGGGCAAAATTATCCGCTTGAATGTCATCTTTATCTTTGTATTTATGCTTTTCCTGCCTTCCTCAATGGCGGCAGGGAATGAAACCTTCCTCATCCATCTCAAGACCAGCCTTAAGAAGGATGATGCGCAGATATGCGTAGCCTATAACATGATGTGGGCGGCATTGGCGGAGGGTTTTCAGGTCAAGGTGTTGGTTGATAGCGATGCAATCAATACCTATAAGGTCGGCTGGGGTGGCAAAGACGATATCGAAGGGTATAAGATTCCTGCAAACCTCAGAGAGGCCCTGGCGAAAGAGTTTGCTGTGCCCTTGGCAGGGGTGCCGAAAACCTATGGCGACTTTCTGACCATGCTAAAAGACGATGGGGTGAAATTTTACATTAACACAGGTTTTTTGATCGTCTCTAAAATCGGTGAGCCAGCAGATCCCCTCAAAAAGGTGGCCAATAAATTCTTCAAACCGGTGTCACTCAGAGGGATGATCAGAATGCGGTCAGAGGCGAAGTACTACATGGCTTATTAAGGCCCTAAGGAGGCATCATGAATAAAGGGATCATAACTTTTATGACCATTATCTGCCTGATGTTTACTGCGGTGAGCCAGGCCCGGGTTGAGAGTCTCACGGTGAGGGTGGATGGTTTGGCCTGTCCTTTTTGTGCCTATGGCATCGAAAAAAAACTCAAAAAAGTGGCAGGCGTGAAAACCGTCACCGTTAACATCCAGCAAGGCACGGTCGGCCTCACCGCCAAGGCGCGGCAATCGCTTAACTTCAGCCAGGTCCCGGCAGCGGTGTTGGACTCGGG
>JAUVQZ010000270.1 GCA_030597865.1 Pseudomonadota bacterium
CCTCGCGTGATGATATCAGGCCGCCAATCCTGGAGCCTGTCAAAGGGAAGGGAAAGGAGCAATGATGGTAGGGGGGGTGGAACGTCAGACAAACACGATTTCCGCTGGCATCCTGGCAAATATTAAATGATCAGGTTATGAAGCTGACCCTGCGCCTTCCAGAACTCAAACTCATTTCCGTTCATGGTTAAGATGTAGGGACGCCCTGGCTCCATGGCCATTTTGGCATCAGCGGCTGGCAGAATAAAGAGGGACACCTTTTTATTGCCACGCCTATAGGTGAGATAGGCAGCATCGCAGTTGCCAAGCTTACAGATCCGTCCACCCACCAGGGTAAAGCCTCGGGCAGCCATGTCAGGCAGGGACACGGCATGGCCCATCTTGGCCTCATACCAAGCCGGGATATCAGCCACCTCATGGGCGACAAAGGCCAGGGCCTCTGTGCTGACATGGTCTTGCAAAGCCACATTGCCAAGCTGTTCAAAGGAATAAAATCCACCACCATGTTGATCAAAAAATGAGTTCAGGAAAAGGACAAGGAGGCCGGCAATAGCCAGGGCCGGTATAAAGCTCCAGGACCAGGGAAAAAAATTCTTTGGGTTACTGCTATTTATGCCCATTTCAATTTTTTTCCCCAGGCCGGGCGGCGCCTCAACTGGGATCATCCCTCGCCTGATGAGCCCTTCAAGCTCATCGTCAAGCTCGTAAAGCTTGCGACAGTCAGGACATTTTTGCATATGGTTACGGGCCTTTAAGGCATTTCCTGCCTCGGCAAAGGCCCTGTCAATCAACCACTCTTTAAATTCCATACAGATCATAATTGCCCCCTTGCCGCCTTGCTGTTCATCTCGACAATTTTACTCTTTTGGATTGTTATTTCCCTGAGCAACACTTTTTTCATGGACTGTTTGGCCCGGCTCAGTCTCGACATCACGGTGCCAATGGGAATATCAAGAAAATCGGCAATCTCCTGGTAGGACATATCCTCCAAAAAATAAAGTACAAGGGGTGTTTTATACTTTTCAGGCAGACCTTCAATGACCTCCTGAACATGCTCTGACTCCAGCTTTTTCTCCAGATCACCAACCAGATTAGTGGCTGAAACCCCTTCGAGAAAGCTGAGATAGGAATCATCCATGCCAAGGTGGGGCCGCCGTATGGCCTGGCGTTTTTCCTTTAAAAAATTGCTACGCATGATGGCAAAGAGCCAGCTCCGGCATTTTGACCTGTCCCGGAGCTGATGGAAATTACGAAAGGCCGCATACATGGTTTCCTGGACCAAATCTTCGGCATCGTACTGGTTGTGCATATATCTCAAAGCAACATTGTACAGAAACCTGATATGGGGGTAGGCCAACTCCTTAAAGAGATGCCTATTATTCTTCGGCACTCCAAACAAAACAGCCTCCATTTTTATGATTTTTCCTGACAGAAATGGCACGCCCCCAACTTCAGCAACAGGATCTTGGGGCCACCAATGACTCAGGCCCTAGTGTTTAGACAAAAAACCATGGTTTTTATTCCATTTCTTTTGGCAGATAAAATTAGCGGACAGATACAGGACATGGCACCGGGGAAAGAAAAAACCACGGCGCAAACACCCACAACACCGCCCTACCTGGCCAGGGCAGGGATCTTCAGAGCGGGAACCATGACGCCGTCAAGATCCGGATAAGGCTGGCGACTTTCTCTTCCGGCTGCCAAAAGAACCCTTGGCAGAGTATCAGCCCTCACCCCCAGATACCCAGCCAAACGATCCCTTTCAGGGTAGAGAGGCCACCATACCCGGGTATTAAAAAATCGAAAGGGGAAGGGATGGGGATGGGCTTTCTCAAGTAAAAGATCAAGGGCAGCCTTGCTATTGCCCTCATGGGCCAGGGCCAGGGCCTCCAGGGAAATGGCTATTTTCTCCACAAGATCCGTCCTAAAAGAGGATGGGTAACGGGCCGCGACAAAACGCAGTTGTATCGCCGCCTGCCGGCTGAGACCGGGATGACCTGCCTCTGCTGCCAGTTGACCGTAATCGAAGAGGGCCAATAGAACCTGGGCGGCCTTACCAGTATCGTGGAAACCCTTTTCAGTAATCAGCTCAACAGCACCCTGCTTGCCATTCCGGACAAAGGAAACATTTACCCGGCTTGCCATTGGCAAGGAAGACACAATCCCCTGAATCTGGCTGGCCATGGTGATGGGCTGGCCATTTATGGCGGTCACCTTGTCACCCGACATGAGACCGGCCCGGGCCGGTGGGGAGTTGCCAGGCACCTTGGCGAGGGAGGTAAAGAGAAAACCACCCTTGGGATCCCTGTTAAAGTCAAGTCCCAGCCTTGGGACCATGGGGCTTTTATTAAGGATGGTCTGCACATGATAGGAAAAATAATCCCCCCACAGGGCCAGTGGTATATCGGGATGTTTGAAATAAAACTCGGCGCCGTTATAGTCGAGGGGCAGCAAAGGCTGCCGACTGAGAATCTCTTTAAGCTGCTGCAGACCTTTACCATACTCGTTGCCAGCAAAAAACCGTCGCGCCTTATTAAAAAGAACAGCGGACTCAAGATCCGTCTTGGTCAGGGCGGGCACCATCCTAATCCGGTCGGCACCCACCAGCCGCCAGGCATCGCGGGCTGTATCAAAGGTAAGGAGGGCTCCCTGGGGGTCAACCGGATGCTCATCAAGGGGCTTAAGAGCTGTTGAGCCCACGGTGAAACGTCTGAACCTGCCCTGATCCACCAGGGCGACAATGCCATGGGGACTTATCTCGGCCTGACAACCTGGTGCCAGGGCCAGTGGAAATTCCCTGGCCCCCTTGCCAGAACCAACCGGTAACAGCCGGATGCCGTCC
>JAUVQZ010000029.1 GCA_030597865.1 Pseudomonadota bacterium
GTTCGGCCGGGTGAAGGTGACGCCGTCCTTGCTTTGAAGCAAGAGCGTGGTGGCCTGGGATGCCGGAAATTTGGAGGCAATGGCCCAGCGCGGACTGCGGGCCTTATTGCCCAGGCGGCGCTGGAGGACGAAATCGTCAACCTTGACCACCATGCCGTCGATATCGTAGGGCAGCCCAGGGCGAAGCTCCACCAGGTGGCGATAATGGTTGATGACCTCCTCCATGTCTGCACAGTGCCTGGCAAGGGAGTTGATCTTAAAGCCGAGCTGACCAAGATAGGCAAAGAGCCTTGTCTGGCTGGTCGCCGAAACCTGGGAGGGATCGCTGATCCCATAGGCAAAGAAGTCAAGGGGCCGTTGGGCGGTGAGGCGCGAGTCGAGCTGACGCAGGGAGCCGGCGGCGGCGTTACGCGGGTTGGCAAAGAGGGGCTCTCCAGCCTCGCCGCGCTTGACATTGAGTGTGTTGAAGTCGGCCAGGCCAATAAAGACCTCGCCACGCACCTCAAGGAGGCCTGGATGGGGCCGACAGAGGGCAAGGGGAATGGCGCCAATGGTCCTGATGTTGGCGGTGATCTCCTCGCCGTTGCGGCCATCACCGCGGGTGGCGGCCTGGATGAGAACACCATCCTGGTAGATAAGCTCCACGGCCAGGCCGTCCAGCTTGGGCTCTGCGACATAGCTGAAATGCTCCACGTCGGGTAGAAAGCGCTGCAGTTTGCCCTCAAAGGCGCGGAGGTCATCGTCGGAAAAGCTGTTCTCCAGGCTGAGCATGGCGTGGCTATGGGCCACGGAGCTAAAACCTTCCAGGGGGGCAGAGCCCACCCGCTGGCTCGGCGAGTCAGCGGTAATAAGGAGCGGATACGCCTCCTCAAGATTGACAAGCTCCTGGTAGAGCAGGTCATACTCGCCATCGGAGATGAGGGGATTGTCCAGGACGTAATACTGGTGGCAGTGATGATTGAGCTCGCGGCGCAGTACGGCAAGGCGTTCCCGGGCATGGCGTTCAGAGGACATGGGGCTTATTTTTTCTCCAGCAGGACGCCTGCCTTGGCAATATTCTCGTGGGGCAGCTCGTCGATGAAGATGAGAATGGAGTCCTTCGGTTTGCCTGCGGCCTTGGCAATCACATCGGTGACCCCTTTACAGATTTCGGCCTTCTGTTCTTTGTTGAGTGAGCCGGCAACGCGGATATTGACATAGGGCATGGTGAATCTCCTTTGCGAATTTACCTAAGAAATATAGTATGATTTCTGCAATTTATCTGAAACAGATGGGGATCACAAGGCAAAGGCGGGGCCATGACAACAAAAAAAAGATTACAGCAACTCTGTGAACAGGGGCGGGTTGCGGGCCACCCCCTGCGCTATCTCCCTGAGACTGACTCCACCAACCGGGTGGCCCTGGAGCAGGGCCGCAGCGGGGGGGGCACCGGTATGGTCATTGTTGCGGGCCATCAATCGGCAGGCCGGGGCCGGTTGGGCAAGAAATGGCTGTCCAGTGCTGGTGGCGGCCTCTATTTTTCAATGCTCCTGCGGCCCCTCCTGCCCCTGGATGAGGTGGCCAAAATCACCCTGGCCGCCGGGGTGGCGGTGGCCGAGGCCTTGGAGCCCCTGTGCCGGGAAAGGGTCATGCTCAAATGGCCCAATGATATCATCATTGGCCATAGGAAATGCGGCGGTATTCTTGCCGAATTAGATATCAGCAGTATCGACACTCCCTTGGTCGTCCTGGGAATCGGCCTCAATATACAGGCGCCGGCAGCGGGCTATCCCCCGGAGATTGCCGACCGGGCCGGGGCCCTGGCCGATTTTAGTACGGTAAGTCTTGAAGATGGAAGCCTGCTTGAAGGCCTGGTGACAAATATCGACAGGGTTCTTGTTGAGCTTGAACAGCATGGCTGGCCGGCCATCAGAACCCGCTGGCAGCAGCGTGACATCACCCTGGCCCGCAGACTGACCTGGGTGACGGCTAGGGGTGAGGTGATTCATGGCGTCTCCCAGGGCATTGACGAGCAGGGCCTGCTCTTTATCAAGGATGACAGCGGCGTCCTCCACGAGGTGCTCTCTGGGGATGTGCAGCTATTGACAAGGTAGGAGCGAGATCCAGCCGGTCAAGGGTTTGTGTCCTTATCTGTGGCGAATCTCAAAGACGCGATGGCTCTTTCGGTGGCGGCCAAAATCCTGGGGAGTGGTTTTTGTGGAAATATCGGCAACGCTGAAATCCCTCTCCAGGCTCTCATCCAGCCTGAATTTTTGAGAAGTGGTGGCAAAGAGCAGCAGGCCACCTTCCTCTAAAACCCCCATGGCCGTAGTAATCAACTGATCATGGTCGCGCTGGATATCAAAGACCAGGTCCCCCCCTCTCTTGGTAAGGGCGGGGGGATCAACAAGGATAAGATCATACTTCTCCACCTTCAGCTTTTGCAGCCACTGCAGGCAGTCGGCACGCACCAGACCATGGCAATCCGGGTCAAGACCATTGAGGGCCATGTTCTTGCGGGCCCAGTCAAGATAGCTCCAGGAGCTGTCCACACTGGTGGTGGTGCGGGCCCCACCCAGGGCCGCATGCACCGTTGCCGAGCCGGTATAGCAGAAGAGGTTTAAAAAGCGTTTGCCCACGGCCAGCCTGTGGATGCGCTGACGCAGGAGGCGTTGGTCGAGATAGAGGCCTGTATCCCGATAGTCGTTGAGGTTGACCAGGAAGTGGCACTCTTCCTCCTCCACCTCCATCAGGCGTATTTTGGCCGGCTTATCAGGCTGTTTTTTGCCCGTGTGTTTTGTTCGGGTCTTTAAAAAAATACGATTGCGCTTGCAGCCAAGCAGGGCTGCCACGGTGTCAAGGACCTCCCGGCGCCGGGCCCTGACCTTGTCGTCGGCAATGGAGGCCGGGGCAGGATACTCATGGATCTGGACCCAGGGGCCATAGAGATCAATGGCCACGTTATACTCCTGCAGATCACGGTCGTAGATGCGCAGGCAGCTGATATTTTCCCGGCCAGCCCACTTGAGAAGGGGTTTCAGGTTTTTTTTCAACCTATTGGCCAGGGCAGAGTCGAGCGGCTGATCACTTATCTGCCAGACCACATGGCGTTCAGGCCGATTAGCCACCTCAAAGAGGCGCAGGGTGCAGGGAATGGGGCCGTTATAAAGGCGGTATTGACCGACGGTCTTCTGGGCCAGGGCATCGAGGAGATCAGGGTTGCTGGAAAATACGGCCAGCTGCCAGTTCTGAAAGGAGTGGGCGGCAATCCGGCCTAAGGCACGATAGAGATACTTCACCTCCTCCTTAGCGGAGAGGCGCTCTCCGTACGGCGGGTTGGTGATCAACAGGTGGCGCCCCTTGCTGAGATTGGTGGGAGGTTGCAGACGGGCAAGATCACGGCGTTCAACATGAATTTTGTCGTGGAGACCGGCCCGGTGGATATTGGCCAGGGCTGCCTTGACCACCCTGGGGTCGGAATCAAAACCCAGCAGCCGCGGCCATGGTTTTTCATTACCGGTCTCCTCACGGGCCATGGCCTCGTTCAGAAGCTCATCCCAGATCAGCCTTTTATGACCCCGCCACTTCAAAAAACCAAAATGACGGCGATCAAGACCGGGTGCCACATCACCGATAATCATGGCTGCCTCCACAAGGAGGGTGCCGGAACCGCAGAGGGGGTCGAGGATAACGTCGTCACGGCCCATGCCAGCAGTCACACCGGCCCGGCTGACGATGGCGGCAGCCAGGGACTCCTTTAGGGGGGCCTGGCCGCCCTCCTGACGATAGCCGCGTCTGTGCAGGCTGTCGCCGGATAGATCCAGGCTGAGATGGGCCTCATCCTGACGCAGGAAGAGATTGAGGCGGATATCCGGTTGCCTGCTGTCCACCGAGGGTCTTTCGTCCACCATGTCGCGGAAATAATCAACCACACCGTCCTTGACCCTGAGGGCGGCAAAATGGCTGTGATTGATCTTGCTCTGGCTCAAAACGCAATCCACGGCCAGGGTGTTTTCGACGTGCATATGGCTCTTCCAGGCCACGCTCTTCACCCCTTCGTACAGGGCGTCAGTATCCGGGGCTGGAAAGCGGCTGATGGCAAGAAGTATCCGGGAGGCAAATCGGGACCAGAGACAGGCCCTGTAGGCCGTTGACAGCTCGCCCTGGAAGGCCACAGCGCCGGTGAGGATCTCCACATCCTGGCCGCCAAAGCTGCGGATCTCCTCGGCCACCAACTCCTCAAGACCCTTGGAACAGGTCGCTGTTAATTGCAATACATCATCCACGTTAGATACTCCCTAGTACACTGTAAACTTTAAATCTTTGAATAGGTGTTTAGCGGTTTAGGCTGTTAGGGACGCTAGATATAAGCCCCTGCACCCCTAACAGTCTAAACCGCTAACAACCTGAGGAGTGCACGCTGTTCACTTAACCTCAGAGTTCTCTGTGGTGAGAAAAAAAGACCCTTTACGACTTCATTAACACCTGTCTGGTTAATAATTCATTTTCAGGGACAGGGGTAGCCAATTTCTTGGCCTCAGCCACAAGGGCGCCGTTGATGGCCAGAATCTCGGTGGTTCTGCCCCTTCTGACATCCTGGAGCATGGAGGAGATATTGTTGGCCGTGGCCCGGCACACCTCCAGGGTCCGGCCCACAGGGTCAGGGCCGACATCAAGGCCCTTTTGCCGGGCCACAAGGGCCCCTTCCTCCACCAGGGCAATGAGACGGGTACGCGCCTCAGCAATCCCAAGGAGCTGGCCGTTGGGGCAGTCATAAAGCACGGTGAGGCCATTGATGCCGGCATTGACCAGCAGCTTCTGCCAGAGGCGAGCCTCAATATCATCGACAACCTCGGTGGCCAGGCCGGCAGCAGACATGGCGGCGGCCACCCTCTTCAGCATGGCGGTTCTCTGGTCAGGGGCAGGATGAAGAAAGCCGATGGTGGTCGGGCCATGTCCGCCATGGCGGACATGGCCTGGTTTGACCAGGGTGGCGCCCTGGGAGGTAACCCCCAGGGCCAGAAGACCGGTGGCGCAATCCTTGAAAGGCTGGAGGTGGCCTATGCCATTTTGGAGACCGAGAATAAGGGTGTCAGGACCCGTGCGGCTTTGGGCAATATGGATGAGACCATCAACCTGCGGGGATTTGACGGCAAGAATGATAAGTTCGGCATCCGCCAGGCAGGCCGGATGGGCCGTAATGGTCAGGGTGGCCTCGATATCCTGGTCAGCAGTGCTGAGGACGAGACGGTTTGCCAGGGCCTGGGCCCTGGTGACATTGTGGTCGAGCAGGGTGACGTCCTGGCCGCTCACGGCCAGCCGGGCGCTAAAGAGGGAGCCCAGGGCTCCCGGGCCTATGACCACAATATTCATAGAGAACCCCCGTAAACACAAAGGCACAAAGACACAGAGAAAAAAAACTCTGTGTCTTTGTGCCTTTGTGGTGAGAGACATTTGGCTAACATGGGCATGGGGATCAGCAATGGCCCCATGGGGCGGCTTCTTACTTGCTGATAACCGCCTTTTCAACCAGGGCGTCATAATAATAGCCCATGCCGAAATCCTTTTTGGCGGCAACTATGCCCTCAATAACAATAATGCTGCCTTCATCGGCCAGGTCGTCGGAGGTGACAACCAGGTCATGGCTGTTTTGCATGGGATTGCCGCTGCCGTCCTGGATATGGAGCCAGTTGACCCCCATAATCTTGGGCGACACCTTGACCACCTTGCCCCTCACCTTGACCTTCTTACCGTTCAGGTTGTCAGCCTCCGCAAAGATCTCCTCCACGGTACGGCCATTTTCACCCTCGGCCTTGGCGACCTGGATTTCCTGGGCGGAAACAACGGCCTGGGTGCTGCCGCTGGTGGTGGCAGGGTCCATGGTGGACGCCGGGGCACCGGCATTCAGAGCTGCCATGAAATTTTCTTCAACGGAGCCGCCGGTGTCTGCCGCTGCCGGGGGCATCATACTGCCATGGGGGCTGGCCATGCCGTCGCCCTTAACCCCTGAGGAAAAGATAATCTCTGGAAAGGTCCGGTTGAGGGAGGGGCTGTGGAAATCCTTCATCACCGGGCCGGTGGTCAGGCTGATCTTCTGGCCCTTTTCAACCTGGACCTGGCCGATGGCCGCCCAGATTTTGTCCTGGCCATTGTCAAGCTCCAGATAGGTATAGCCGCCGCTGTTAAAGGTCTCGACAACGGTGCCGGTCAAGGCAGCTTCGCTGACAGGGCTGCCCACCTGCATGGTGTGGGGATCAGTGGCCCCCTGGCCTGCGGTTGGGGTTCCGGCGTTTTCCGCCTTATCAGTGCTGTCGCCTGAGCAACCGCCCAGGGCCAGGCTGAGGACAAGGGCAGATGCCAGATACATTTTCTTCACTTCAATCATAATTCACCTCGGTTATTAAAAAAGTTTAAGAGTATCCATGTGTTACGGTTGTCAGCATGTTGATACAGCACCATGTTTCCATAGGTTTGTTTTGGAGGGTGAAGCGTTCCCCGTATGGGTTAATCAGGAGTCATAGGAGAAGGTGAAGGCGTCTTTGCCGCGGCCCACCGTGACATTGCCGCCCTTCTGAAGTTTGCCAAAGAGGATCTCCTCTGACAGGGCATCGCCGATCTCCGTCATGACCAGACGGCGAAGGGGACGGGCACCAAAATCAGGATCAAAGCCGTGCTTGGCCAGCCATTTGCGGGCCTTTGGGGTAAGGCTGATGGAGACCTTGCGCTCGATGAGCTGGGCAGAGAGCTCAAGAATGAGCTTATCGACGATTTTTTCCAAAATATCGAGATCAAGCTGGTTAAAGGAGATAATGGCGTCGAGGCGGTTGCGGAACTCCGGGGCAAAGAGATCCTTAATGGCCCTCTGGTCCTTGCCCTTCTTCTGGCTGACAAAGCCCATGGCCTGGCCGCTCATCTCCCGGGCCCCGGCATTGGTGGTCATGATGATGATCACATTACGAAAATCCGCCTTGCGTCCGGAGTTGTCGGTGAGGGTGGAGTGGTCCATGACCTGGAGCAGGATGGAGAAGATATCCGGGTGGGCCTTTTCAATCTCATCGAGAAGCAGGACGCTGTAAGGGTGCTTACGGATGGCGTCGGTGAGAAGGCCGCCCTGGTCAAAACCCACATAGCCCGGAGGCGCCCCGATCAGGCGGGCCACGGCATGCTTTTCCATGTACTCGGACATGTCAAAACGTTCAAAATGGATGCCCAGGGTCTGGGCGAGCTGGCGGGCCACCTCTGTCTTACCGACGCCGGTGGGGCCGGCAAAGAGAAAGGATCCGGTGGGGCGCAGGGGGTCACCCAGGCCGGCCCGGCTCCGTTTGACCGCCGTAACCAGGCTGTCAATGGCATGGTCCTGGCCAAAGATGAGAAGCTTCAGGGTGCCATCCAGGCCCTTGAGCTGCTCAACATCAGAGCCGGAGATGTTTTTGGCCGGGATGCGGGCCATTTTGGCAATGGCCGCCTCCACGTCACGCACGGTAATTGTCTTTTTCTTACCCTTACCGCGTTTAAGCCTAAAGGCGGCGCCCACCTCGTCAAGGACGTCAATGGCCTTGTCGGGCAGGAAGCGGTCATTGAGGTAGCGGCCGGCAAGCTCGGCCGTCACCTTGATGGCGGCGTTGGAGTAGGTCAGGTCGTGGTGCTTCTCATAGCTGGACTTCAGACCCTTGAGGATGGCAAAGGTCTCATCCACCGAGGGTTCTTCCACGTCGATCTTCTGAAAACGACGGGCCAGGGCGCGGTCCTTCTCAATATAGCCCTTGTACTCCTCATAGGTGGTGGAGCCGATACAGCGCAGCTTGCCGTTTTGCAGGGCGGGCTTCAACAGGTTGGAGGCGTCCATACTGCCGCCACTGGTGGCGCCGGCCCCGACAATGGTATGGATCTCATCAATGACCAGGATGATATCGGGATCCTTCTCCACCTCGGAAATCACGGCCTTGAGGCGTTCTTCAAAATCACCCCGGTATTTGGTGCCGGCCAGCAAGGCCCCCATGTCAAGGAGGCGGAGCTGGGATTTGGCCAGTAGATCAGGTACCTCGCCATTGTGGACCTTGAGGGCCAGACCCTCGGCCAGGGCCGTCTTGCCAACGCCGGGCTCGCCCACCAGGAGCGGGTTGTTCTTCTTGCGCCGGCAGAGGACCTGCATGATGCGCTCAAGCTCCGGCTTCCTGCCGATGAGGGGATCAATGGAGCCTTCAGCGGCGCGCTGGCTGTAGTTGAGGGTATAGGCCTCCAGGGCATTGGTCCCCTTCTGGACATCCTTTGGACAGCAGCTCTTGTGGGTGGTCTGAAAGGGATCCTCCTGGTCAAGGCGGTGGGAGATATAGTCCACCACATCCAGGCGGCCCAGGCTCTCTGATTCGAGATAGTAGACGGCAAAGGAGTCGGGTTCGTTGAAGATGGCGGCCAGCACATCGCCGGAATCCACCTCTTTCTTGCCACTGCTCTGAACATGGGCGATGGCCCGTTGCAGGACACGGTTAAAGCCGATGGTCTGGATGGGATCGGCGGGTAAATCTGGATCCAGCACCGGCATATTGCTGGCAAAGAAAGATTCCAGGTTGAGCTTGAGGCTGTCAACATTGCCGCCGCAGCCGATAATAATCCGGCGCGTCAGGTCATCATGGAGCAGACCGTAGAGGATGTGCTCCACCGTGACATGTTCATGCCGCCTGCTTTTGGCCTCACGAATGGCCATGACCAGGGCTATTTCAACTTTTTGACTTATCATCTTGCCGGATCCTACATCTGTTCAAGGGAACATTTCAAGGGATGCTCATGCTGACGGGCCAGATCATGGACCAGGGCCACCTTGGTTTCGGCCATGTCCCTGGTGTAGACCCCGGCAACGCCCAGCCCCTTCTGGTGGACATTCATCATGATCAGGGTGGCATCCTCGGCCCTCTTGCGAAAGACGGTCTCCAGAATCATGATGACAAAATCCATGGTGGTGTAGTCATCGTTATGGAGCAAAACCTTGAACATCGGAGGCTCTGTGACCTCGGGCCGATGTTCTGTGGTCACCCCGCCTTTTACGTCATTATCTGCAATTGCCATTGTCGCAAACTACTCCTTAATAGTCAACGCACCACCCGGTCTTTCTTGGCAGGGCACTCCCACTAGACAAGCATGGAAAAGAAAAAGTTCTCTAAAATCAAAGACTCTCGTATTCCTGAACCTTTTAATTTAAATTCCGCCAAAAGCAAGGCCGTGAGCCCCCCGATGAGTTCCTGGCGCGTAAACCCCTCGGCCTGCTGAAAACCCTTGTAAATGACAAAGGGATGGCCCTTTAAAAAATCGGAATCGCCCACCGCCCCTTTAAGGGCAACAAGATATCCCTTTTGAAAGACAGGGTATGCCTGGCCCGGACAATAGGCAGGTGTACTCCTATCCTGCAGGGCCCGGAGAAAGAGGAGCTTGCGGATCAGGTTGCGCAGGGCGGCAATGATCACCAGGGGGTGGAGACCGGCCCGCAGCAGCCGTCCCTGGAGATAGAGGGTCTTGTTCAGGTCACGGGAGGCAAAGGCGTCGTTGAGTTCATAGAGCGCCTCCTCCCTGGTCTGACCGGTAATGGCATTAACGTCATCGCTGGTCACCACCGCGGCCCCGTCACAGTAGAGACAGAGCTTTTCCGCCTCGCGCACCGCAGCCACCGGATGGAACCCCACCCGGTCAAGGAGCATCTCCAGGACCCTGGGGCCAGGTTTTTTACCCATCTGGCTGAAGGTCTGGTTGACCAGGTCGCGGATCACCGCATCCTGGTCCTTACGGGCGGCCGAGGCCGGGCCGCTATCCACCGACAGATCAACAATAACGCCGATCTCATCAATGGTCTTGAATAATTTTTTGCGCTTATCAACGCTTTCCGCCACCAGGATGAGATGATTTTTTTCCGGAACACCCTTTTCCAGGGTGGTCTGGACTAGGGCGGCATTGTCAGTGGCTGTTGGGCTGTCGTCCACCGGGAGCAGGGAAATACCCCTGGTCCAGGCCACGTCCTGGGGCTGAGCAAAGCCAAAAAGTTTCTTCCACTGGCCGGTGCTGAGGCCGCTGAGGTCATCATCTCCCTCAAGGCCGCCCAGGCCGGCGAGCTGGGCCAGGTAGCGCGCCGTCTTTTCCTGCTCATCCCTGTTGTGGGCCTTTAGGGCCTTGTCCCATATCGATTTGCCCATTGCCTTGGAGTGAAAGAGGCGGCAGTCAAGAACACGGATGACCTGGCGACCGCCAAAAAGGCTGAAGGTGCGCAGCTCGTTCATGGTCTGGCTGACGTCTTCCTGGTCGCCGTCCACGGCCCGCATGTTCTGTTGGCGGCTCACCTCGTCAGGGAGGATACGGCGGATGATATCCTGGGCGGCCTGGGCGCTGAGGTAGCGTTCGCCAAAGATAAGATAAACCGGGTGCAGGCTGCCCTTGTCGAGTTCGGCCAGCAGGGTGGGGAGGTCGTGACGGCTGTACTTCATTTTTTTTGGCTGGAGTTTATGGCCACCTTAAAAAAATATTTTTGCGCAGGTGGCCTTATGCTGTAAGTCATGGAGAAACGTGATAAAGCAACATATAAATAAAATTCGCTGTCCCGTAAACAGGCAAAAGTTTTTTCAGGAGTCGTAATATCATGTTTTTAGGCGCCCATATGTCCGTGTCAGGTGGATTGCACCTGGCCATAGAGCGGATCAGGCAGGTGCAGGGTACGGCCCTGCAGATCTTTTCGAGAAACCAGCGGCAATGGCAGGCCAAACCGATCAGCCCTGAAGAGGTCCGTCTCTTCAGGGAGGCCTGGCAGGAGTGGGGCAGCTACCCCATTGCCGTCCATGCCTCCTATCTGATCAACCTGGCCAGCGCCAAAGAGGAGGGGTGCCGCAAAGGGGTGAAGGCCCTGGCCGCCGAGCTTGTCCGCACCCAGGCCCTGGCCATCCCCCATATTGTCATCCATCCCGGTTCCCATGGCGGCAGCGGCGTGGAGCAGGGCGTTGCCCGGGTGGCAGAAAGTCTGGACCAGGCCTTTGCCCTGGCCCCCGAGGCGGAGCGTCCCATGATCCTCCTTGAGACCACCGCTGGTCAGGGCACGGCCCTGGGGGCGTGTTTTGAGGAGCTGGCCGCCATCCGTGCTGCCAGCCGCAATCCGGAGCGGCTCGGGGTCTGCCTGGACACCTGCCATATCTTTGCTGCCGGCTATGATATCGCCAACCAGCAGGGATTTGCCAAGACCCTGGCTGATTTTGAGCGGACCATCGGCTTGAAGCATCTCCGCTTCATCCATGTCAATGACTCCAAGAAACCCCTGGCCTCACGGCTGGACAGGCACGCGCATATCGGCCAGGGTGAGATAGGCCTGGAGGGCTTTGGCCTGCTGATGACAGAGAGGGGGCTGGCCCATATCCCCAAGACCCTGGAAACGCCCAAGGGTGATGATTTGGCCGAAGACCGGGAGAATCTGCGGGTTTTGCGTGAACTTGCCGAAGACCAATCTTAATCGTAGAAAAGCTTCATCACGGAATACAGAGAAGCCTGTATGAGCAATTTGCCTTCTTCATGTTGTCCCCCCATCCAGCCCTGAACGAGCACCCTTCGATAGGCTCAGGGCACCGCCTTCGACAGGCGGAAGGCGAGTGGTGCCGAAGGCCAGGGCTGTTGGGGTGTCCTTTTCGCCCACTTCGCTGGCTCGGTTTCTTTTCGCCCGTTTTACTGGCTGGACAAGCAGCAGCGGAGAGGCGAAAAGGAACAAAAAACATTAATGGGCAGAGAGACAGTTCTGGCAACATGCATAGCACGGTAATCCGTGATGAACCAAATAAAAGAGAACTCTCAACAATGACATCTCGGGCCATCATCCACCTGGACATGGACGCCTTCTACGCCTCGGTGGAGGTGCTGGACAACCCGGAACTGGCCGGACAGCCCGTCATTGTCGGCGGCAGCTCCAACCGGGGCGTGGTGTCGGCCGCCTCCTATGAGGCCCGGGCCTTTGGGGTTCATTCCGCCCTGGCCATTGTGGTGGCGCGCCGCCTCTGTCCCCAGGCTGTCTTTCTGCCGGGGCGCATGGATCGTTACCAGGAGATCTCAAAGCAGGTGATGGCCATTTTCAGGGAGTATACCCCCCTTGTTGAACAGGTCTCGGTGGATGAGGCCTTTCTCGATGTCAGCGGCTGCGCCAGGCTTTTGGGCGATGCCGAGCAGATCGCCACGGCCATCCGCCAGCGGGTGCGGGACGAGGTCGGCCTCACCGTCTCTGCCGGCATTGCCGCCTCCAAGCTGGTGGCCAAGGTCGCCTCGGACCAGAATAAGCCGGACGGCCTCACCATTGTCCGGCCGGGGCAGGAGGCCGCCTTTCTTGCCCCCCTGGACATCAAGCGTCTCTGGGGGGTGGGCAGGAAGACCATTCCCAGCCTTAACCTGCTGGGGGTCAAGACCATCGGCGATCTCTGTGGCTTTGAGCTGGACTTTCTGGAAAAGAGATACGGTAAGCAGGGCAGGCATATGTATTTCTGCGCCCGGGGTATTGACCTGCGGGGGGTGGAGACCGTGGACACCGTCAAGTCCATTGGCAACGAAGAGACCTTTGGGCAGGACCTTATTGATCTTGAGCTGATCAAAAAGGAGCTGCTCTTTCTCACCACCAAGGTGGGAGAGAGGCTGCGGAGCCATAATATCAAGGGCCACACCGTGACCCTGAAGATTAAATACCATGATTTTATGACGGTGAGCAGATCAACCACCCTGGCCAGGCCCACCAACGACTCGCGGCTGCTCTATCAGACCATCCTCTCCCTGCTCCCCAAGACCCAGGCCGGGGTTAAGCCGGTTCGCCTGGCCGGCCTGACCGTGGCCAAATTAACCTCTGATGATGCACCCTGCCAGCTTGGCCTCTTCAACCAGGGCGAGGATCAAGGCCGTGCGCAGCTCACCCAGGCCATGGATACCATCAACCGGCGTTACGGCTCCTTGACCATTAAACCGGCCCTGTTGACCGGGGAGGCGGAGAAGAAGCTGTTGGGAGAAAAATAACCATTTCTGTGGAGGAGACTAAAAAATGAAAACAGTAAACGAACTTTGGGATGATATCGGCAGCTTGAGCGAAGAGGAGGCCCTCCATGTCATCAGCAAATTATACGCCGGCTATGAAGGCCGGTTGGTCCGCAACCCTGAAGATCCGGAGAGCCACCAGTTTTTTCAGGAGCTCGCCAACGCCATCAGCCAGACCCAGGGGTGTAACCTTAATCGCCGCTAGGCCTCAGACAATGATATAACCTTAAAGGCATAAGGGGCCGTAACTTTGTAACGGCCCCTAAGGTGAAAAATCGATCTGCACCGGACAATGATCCGAGCCCATGATATCGTCCAGGATGGCCGCTGATTTGACGCGGCCCTTGCTCTTTGCATCCACCACAAAATAGTCAATACGCCAACCGATATTCCTGCTTCTGGCGTTGAAGCGGTAGCTCCACCAGGAGTAATGGCCCGGTTCCTGGTTAAAGATACGGAAGGTGTCCAGGTAGCCCGATTCCAGAAATTTATCCATCCAGGCCCGCTCCTCGGCGCTGAAACCGGGATTTTTTTCGTTTGACTTGGGGTTGGCCAGGTCGATCTCCCTATGGGCCACATTGAGATCCCCGCAGAGGAGCACGCTCTTTTGGGCGGCCAGCCCGTCGATAAAGCCATGCAGGGCCTGGTTAAAGGCTATTTTATAGTCTAGCCTGGTCAGGCCGTGCTGGGCATTGGGGAAATAGGCGTTGACCAGGTAGAAGCTGTCAAACTCCAGGGTGAGCAGCCGCCCCTCGCTGTCAAACTCCTTACTGCCCATACCGCTGATGACCTGCAGGGGTTTCAGCCGCGAATAGACGGCCAGGCCGGAGTAGCCCTTTTTCTCGGCATGGGCAAAATAGGCCCCATAGCCGTCAATCTCCTTGAGGGGTTGCGAAAGCTGGTCCGGATGGGCCTTGGTCTCCTGGATGGCAAAGATATCCGGCCCCAGGCCCTGGACAATATCGACAAAGCCTTTTTTCTCCAAGGCCCTGATACCATTGACGTTCCAGGAGATGAGGCGCAGTGTTTTGGGGACTCCTTTTTTCGCTGCCCCCGCTAACCTTCTCGGCGTTACCCCCAGCTTGGGACATTCAGCCCTCAGGACGCAGACATCGCATTGCGGCCCCACCGGCTTACAGGTTCCCTGGCCAAAGGCCACCAGGATGGAGTTGACCGTGATCCAATACTTTTCCGGCAGTTTGCGGCGCAGGGTCATCTCGGTCTGTTCAGGGGTCTTGGTCTGGACATAGCCCCAGATGTTCATGATCCGGTGGACATGGGTATCCACGCAGATGGCGGGCTTGCCAAAGGCCATTGCTACCACCAGGTTGGCGGTCTTTCTGCCAACCCCGGGCAGGGTCAGGAGGTCGTCAAGCCTGGAAGGCACCTTGCCTTCAAAGGCGTCCAGGGCAGTGGTAAGGGCGGCGAGATACCTGGCCTTATTCTTATAAAAACCCACCGGATAGATAAGCTTGCCCAGCTCATCCTCGCTGAGCCGGGCAAGGGAGGCAGGGTTTGGCGCCACTTGAAAGAGACGGCCACTGGCCTTGGCCGTGGTCTCGTCCTTGGTGCGGGCTGAAAGGATGGTGGCAACCAGCACCTTGAAGGGATCCCTGGTCTGCACGGCAATCAGATCCACCACGGGAACCTGATAGGATGCCACCTCATCCCTGAGGATGGCAAGAAAACGATCTATATTAATATCAGTCATCGCGGTAATTTATACATCTGGGGCTGTGCGTCATCTGTTGGTATTTTCGTCTGTTTTTCAGGGTGTGTTCGGCAATGGAAAACAAAAAAATGTCGCCTTACCCCTTGACTTTCTCGGTGGGAGCGCTAAGACTAGCGCATCATTTTTTATGAAATGAATAGGTACTCATTTTTAACCATAAATATGGCCATCCTTAAAGGTTTTTATGGCCGGCCCCTGGCTAAATTTGGGTGTTATAGTTTTTATTTTGGCTTCCTAGCTGTCTGCGGCAGCAGGCGTGTTCAGCCGATTACATCTCTTGTGATGCAACCGACTAGTTGTGAGGCCTTAACTTTTTTTCAAGGAGAGGAATCATGGGAGATGCTACATCTATCCCCACCAGTGACAAAGCACTTGATATGCTCTTGGAGGGCAATAAGCGCTTCACCACCACAACCCCCAGCCACCCCCATCAGGATGCCGAGCGCCGTGTCGCCTTAGGAAATGGCCAGGCGCCCTTTGCTGCTGTTTTGGCCTGTGCCGACTCCAGGGTTCCGCCCGAGGTGCTTTTTGACTCGGGCCTTGGTGATCTTTTTGTTGTCCGGGTTGCCGGCAATATCATTAATGACCAGCTCTTAGGAAGCCTGGAATACGCTGCCGCCCATCTTCATACCCCGTTGATCATGGTCATGGGTCACACCAAGTGCGGCGCCATTGGCGCCGTGGCCAGCGGTGCTGAGCTTGCGGGACATATTGCCTCCCTGGCCCCGGCCATTCAGCCTGCCGTTGACAAGGTCAAGGGCCAGGCCGGTGATCTCACCGACAATGCCGCCAAGGAAGTGGCCCGGATGACCGCCGATGGACTGCGTACCTCCCAGCCAATCCTGGCCGACCTGGTTAAGGCTGGCAAACTCAAGGTTGTTCCAGCCTTTTATGACCTGGAATCCGGTGTTATTGAGCTGCTGTAAATAAAGCCGTATCTTTTTTAAGGGGCTGTCCTGTAATATTAAAAAATATTCAAGGACAGCCCTTTCCCTTTTTAAAATTTGGTGCCTGTTCAGAAGTGAGGGGTGATCTCTGGTGGTGATTGAGATTAAGGATCGTTTCTGAGTGAGCATCATTTTATTTTTTTTCGTGCCGGCCTCTGTGCCGGCCAATTGCTATTGTAGAGGAAAGAAAAATGCTGACAAGAATTCTGCCGTTCATGGTTTGGTTCAAGGACTATGACGGAGGTAAGTTTAAGATTGACCTGTTGGCCGGTATCACCGTTGCCCTGGTTTTGATTCCACAGTCCATGGCCTATGCCCAGCTTGCTGGTCTGCCGGCCTATTATGGGCTCTATGCGGCATTTTTGCCACCGCTGGTCGCTGCCCTTTTTGGTTCCAGTAGGCAATTGGCAACCGGACCGGTTGCGGTGGTGTCGTTGATGTCTGCAGCCTCCCTGGAACCTCTAGCCACGGCTGGAGGACCCCAGTTTATAGCCTATTCCATTATTCTGGCCCTTACGGTTGGTATTTTTCAGCTCTCCCTGGGGGTGTTGCGCCTCGGTTTGGTGGTAAACTTTCTCTCCCATCCGGTGATTAATGGTTTTACCAATGCGGCGGCAATCATCATTGCCTCGTCCCAGTTTTCCAAGTTTTTTGGTGTTTACGTAGACAAGGCCCCCCATCATTATGAAACCATGGTGCGCGTTGCCCAGGCAGCCATGGATTACACCCACCTGCCCACTTTGATGTTCGGAGTTGGCGCGGTTGTGATCATGGCGGTCTTGAAGAAGATCAATCCACGGATCCCCAATGTACTGGTGGCGGTGGCGGTGACCACGGTGATTTCCCTTGCCTCTGGTTTCAATAATGATGCCTTTGTTGATGTCAGCAGGGTAAATCAAGATGGTTTCAGTGACAAGGTCGAGGGGTTCAATCACGCTATTGTTGAGATTGAGACCCTGGGTCAGGAACGCGCCCTCCTTGGTGATGCCGTGGATGAGCAGAAGAGGCATGGGGGTGGTGGTCATGGGACGTCCATTGAGCTCATTCAGCTTGAGGCCAAGGTGGCTATACTCACGGCCAAGATGGCTGAGGCCAAGCATCAAGCCCATATGTTCCGTACCGAGTTACGTGGTATGAAATTTGAGGCCGTGCAGGGTGGCGAAGGTGACCATGCCCAGTATGCCTTCTATCCCAAGGGCGAAGGTGCTGGTGTTGAGACAGATGGCGGCACATGGCGTTTAAAGGTTGGCAATAAGGAGCTTGATGCCAGCAACCTTAAACTCATGGGTGGTGGGGCCATTGTTGGTGAGATTCCCAAGGGCTTAAGTTTTGCCCTGCCTGGAACGGTTAAAGATCCCGACACCGGAGAAGTCGTTGGCGAGAGTCTTCTGAGCCTTAAAACCCTCCTGAAGCTGTTGCCAACCGCCATTATTATCTCCTTGCTTGGTTTCATGGAGGCCATTGCCATTGCCAAGGCCATGGCAGCGCAAACCGGTCAAAAACTTGATCCGAACCAAGAGCTCATCGGTCAGGGTCTTGCAAATATCTGCGGCTCCTTTGGTGGTTCTTACGCGGTTTCCGGTTCCTTCTCCCGTTCAGCAGTAAACTTGCAGGCCGGCGCGGTCTCCGGAATCTCCTCCGTTGTCACCTCCCTGATGGTTGTCTTAACCCTGTTCTTCTTCACACCGCTCCTCTATCATTTGCCCCAGGCCACCTTGGCTGCGGTTATTATGATGGCAGTTATCGGTCTGTTGAACATTTCAGGTTTTGCCCATTCCTGGAAGGCCCAGTGGTATGATGGGGCGATTTCCATCCTCAGCTTTTTGGTTACCCTCTATTTTGCCCCCCATCTTGACAAGGGCATCATGGTTGGTGTGGCCCTGTCCATGGCGGTCTTTCTCTACAAGTCCATGCGGCCCGTGGTTTCTTCCCTGTCCTTAAATGAGGAGAATGTCCTCAAGAGTGCTGAGCATTATCGCCTAAAAGGTTGCCGTCACATCTCTGTTGTGCGTTTTGACGGGGCCCTGTTTTTTGCCAATGCCAGTTATCTCGACGAGCAGGTTGCCAAA
>JAUVQZ010000295.1 GCA_030597865.1 Pseudomonadota bacterium
GAGGATGGCCGGGGAGTCATTCAGGCCCATAGCAAGGCCAGCTCGTCAGGCCTTATCCATCGGGAGGAGATTGATCCTGCTACGTGGCCTGTTATCTCCTGGAGTTGGAAGGTGGACAGGGTTCTTGCCACCGGTGATGCCAATAAGAGGAGTGGTGATGACTATCCGGCCCGTCTCTACATCACCTTTGCCTATGATGGCGACAGGGTCGGGTTTTGGGAAGGTGTGAAGTTCAATGCCATCAAGCTTATCTATGGCGAGTACCCACCCATTAACGCCCTCACCTATATCTGGGCCAATAGGTTGCCCCGGTCGACCTTGATTGCCAATCCCTACACCTCCCGGGTCCAGATGATTGCCGTGGAAAGCGGTGGTGAGCACGTTGGTAGTTGGCGCAGCGCCTCGCGCAATATTGTTGAGGATTATCGTCGCGCCTTTGGCGGAGAGCCGCCAGCCATCTCCGGTATCGCCATCATGACCGATACCGACAATACCGGCGAGGAGGTCACGGCCTGGTATGGCGATATCATCCTTTCCAGTCAGTGATGGCCCCCGGTCACGGCCAGGGCAGAAAGGATTTTAAGGATTTAATTAAATTCTTGACACTGCCGATTCTGCCAGATATCTTACCCCCAACATTGTGTGTCCGGGATGCTTAAGGCGTCGCGTATTCTATGTATTGAAATTGTTACATTTTTTCGGATGAGGTTAGGGGATAATGTCTAAAAGGATTATTTTGGTTTTGCTCGCTACTATGTTGATCGCCGGCTGTTCAGGGGATCAGGACAGCAATACAAAGGGCGCCCAGCCCCAAAGGGAAATTGTCGCCCAGCCCCTTGCCAAGGAGGCCCTGCAGCCAGTCAGCCCCGCGACCACGGTCAACTTGGCCAGCCATCAGCTCCTCTTCTTCATTGATCCCAATGGCCGGCCCTGTCAGATGCAGGCCCAGATCCTGACGGCTATGGCCGATGAGTTGAAGGACAGGGTCACTGTCCGCTATATCCAGACCACCGTCTCCTCGGACAGGAGCATCTTTTATCAGTATGGTATCCGCTCCCTGCCGACCCTGGTGCTGGCCGGCGCCACTGGTAAGGAGCTTAGGCGATTAACTCCCGGTGTAAAAAATGCCGCAGCCGTTCTCGGTCTTATAAATACCATTCCAGGTTCCTAAACTATGCAGCCCCTTGACCTGACCCTGGCGTCCATGTTCATGGCCCTTTTTGCCGGCCTGGCAAGTATCGCCTCCCCCTGTGTATTACCGGTGGTGCCGATCATCGTCACCGGCACCAAGGATGACCATCGCCATCGTCCCTTACTCATTGTTTTGGGGCTGAGCATGAGCTTTATTGCCATGGGTATGGTCACATCGATCTTTGGTGGTGTGGTGGCCGGCATTATGCCCCTGGTGGAGAAGGTGGCTGCCGTTCTGGTCATCTGCTTGGGTCTTCTCATGCTCATCGGCATTAATATCTTTAAAAATTTTACCGTGTTCTATAGGCTGCAGAGCAAGGGCAAGGGGCGCTGGTCCGGCCTTGTCCTTGGCATGACCCTGGGCGTGGTCTGGATTCCCTGTGTGGGCCCCATCCTCTCCGGTGTTCTTGCCCTTGTGGCCACCCAGGGGGAGGTTGTCTCCGGTATGGCCCTGCTTGCCTGTTACTCCCTTGGTTTTGCCATTCCCATGCTGGTGGCTGGTTATGCCACCCAGGCCTTCCGTCAGAATCTCCGTATCTTCAACGCCCATCCCGTGGCTATCCGCATGGTAAGCGGCGGCCTTCTCATTGTCTTTGGTGTCTATATGCTGACCAATGGCATGCTGGGCATGACAAGCTTCTTTTAGGCCCTCATCCGCGGTTTTGCACTTTCTGCGATAAGCCCTTGCATCGCCAAGCCCTGCCATATTATTATATGATTACCACCGAACTTCAGCCTAAGTTACGAAGATTTATTAATTGATAGCCCCGTACTTGTCCCACCAGTTATGTTTTAATGCCTTTAAATATAGACTATTGGGAGGATTTAACATGGGTA
>JAUVQZ010000051.1 GCA_030597865.1 Pseudomonadota bacterium
ACGCAACAACGGCTTATTTCCCTGTGAAATTGGCCGCTAAATATTCTCCAGACAATGTAAGAAACATGTACAGGGTCTTCTTGTCACTTTCTTTTATCTCCGGGTTCACAAAGGTGACCAGCCATGTGTGGTTGCGGGTCTCCTTGGCCTTCTGTGGCTTTATTTGTTTCCAGGAAGGGTCCAGTTGACCCTTTTCAACAATCTTTGCCACCAGTCCTGAGGCCTTTGCCTGTATCTGGCCTTTGTTTAGCTCCACGCCATGGCCGTGGCCGTGATCATCATGGCCGCCTGCGGCTTGGGCTGAGACCGCTGTGAGGGCAAACATCATCATTATCATCAGACAAAAAGTAATTTTACGCATGATTTTCTCCTTATAGTGAGATTGAGATCAATGCCATTAACCTAGCTCCCCTGCAAAATTCCCTCTCCCGGGGGAGAGGGTCAGGGTGAGGGCGAAGAGTTAATGGCATTGAGATTTAAGCATTGGTATCCTACATGAAAACCGGAGCGACAGCGGCGTTTTCCACTGTCGCTCCGGGACAGCCATCATTCTTCTATTTCTCTATATCTGGCAGAGTTCCTCCTGGTCAGGTTTACAAAACGGTTTGTTTCCGGGCACCTGTTTTTTGATTGAGCCGAAGCGCAGGTAGAGGGCCGGCACCACAATCATATTAAGGGCGGTGGAGGTTATCAGGCCAAAAAGGATCACTATGGCCATGGGGGTCTGGATCTCGCTGCCCGGTTGGCCGCCGGCCAGGGCCAGTGGCACCAGGGCAAAGCCGGCGGTGAGGGCGGTCATCAGGATGGGCACCAATCTTTCGATGGCGCCACGGCGCACGGCCTCCAGGGGATTGTTGACCCCCTCATGCTCCACCAACTGGCGGATATGGGAGATCATCATCACGCCGTTACGGGTGGCAATGCCGAACAGGGAGATAAAACCGATCATCGAGGCCACCGACAGGATTCCTCCGGAGACATAGACGCCGATCACGCCGCCCACCAGACCAAGGGGCAGGTTGAGCATGACCAGCAGGGCGTCTCGCGCCGAACTGAAGGCCACAAAGAGCAGCAGAAAGATGCCGACAATCACGGCGCTGCCAAGAATCAGCAGGGTTCGGGAGGCATCGGCAGCACTCTCAAACTGACCGCCGTACTCAACATGATAACCGGCCGGCAGCTCAACCTCTACATCGATGGTCCGCCTGATATCCTCCACCACGCCGCCCAGATCACGGCCCTCGCCGACATTGGCCATGACCACGATCTTACGCTGGACATTTTCGCGGCTGATCATGTTGGGGCCACGATCCTTGCGGATGTCGGCCAGGGCGTGCAACGGCACCATGGCACCGGTGGGTGTGGTGATCAGGGTGGCGCGGACAGCGTCAAGGTTGTCCAGGACGGCAGGATCATAACGCACCGTCATGTTAAAGCTTGACTGGCCCTCCAGCACACTGGAAACCACCTGGCCGTAAAAGGCCGTTTCAATGAGATGGGAGACGTCAATAACCCGCAGACCATAGCGGGCCATGGAGTTGCGGTCAAAGTCAATGGAGATAAAGGGGATCTCATCCTGCTGCTCTGCGGCCAGATCCACCACCCCGTCAATTCCCCCTATCACCGTCTCCACCTGGGCCGCCAGGCGGCGTAACTCGAAGAGGTCATGGCCGAATATCTTGATGGCGATATTGGCGCGAGTGCCGGAAAGCATGTGGTCGATGCGGTGGGAAATGGGTTGGCCAATGATGACATTGGTGCCCGGCACCAGTTTCACCTTGCCGCGCAGGGCGGTGAGAAAGTCCTCCTTGCTGCGCTCCTGCATCTTGAGGCTCACCTCGATTTCCGAGGCAAAGACCGCCAGGGAATGTTCATCAAGTTCAGCCCGACCGGTACGGCGGGCCGTGGCTGTGACCTCGGGCTGGTCAAGGAGGATCTTTTCAACCATCAGGGCAATACGGTCGGATTCATCCAGGGAGGTACCCGGTACTGTGGCCACCATCACGGTGAGACTGCCCTCATTAAAATCAGGCAGAAACGACTGACCCAGCATGGACATACCGACCAGGGCCGCGACCAGGGCGGCCAGGGAAGCGGCGGTCACCATCTTCCAGTATTTTAACGACCAGTCGAGAATGGGGGCATACAGGGCCTTGCATTTCTTGACCAGGGCCGTTTCCTCGGTGACCTTGACGATGCTTGAGTAGGGCAGCAGCAGGTAACTGAGCACCGGGGTGACGGTGACGGCCACCAGCAGGGAGGCGGCCAGGGACACGACATAGGCCAGACCCAGGGGCTGAAGGAGCCGCCCTTCGACGCCGGAGAGAAAAAACAGGGGTACAAAGACCAGCATGATGATCATGGTGGCAAAGACAATGGAACTCTGAATCTCCCGGGTGGCCTCGTAGACCACGGCCAGGTGGGAACGTCTTTGATCCTCTGGCAGGGCGCTGTTGCCACGGAGCCGCCGGACGACGTTTTCCACCACGATGATGGCGTCGTCAACCAGGGCGCCGATGGCAATGGCCATGCCTCCCAGGGTCATGGTGTTGATGGTGAATCCTAAGAATTTCATGGTGAAAATAGAGGCCATCAGCGACAGGGGAATGGCCAGCAGGGTGATGAATGTCGCCCGCATACTGGCCAGAAAGATGAGGACCACCAGCACCACCAGCACCGAGCCGTCACGCAATGCCCCCAGGACGTTGTCAATGGAAACAGAGATGAAATCGGCCTGCCTGAAGACATGGCGGTCGATCTTCATGCCATCGGGCAGCCCGGCCTGGATGTCGTCCAGCAGGGTGTCGAGGTTTTTGGTAAGCTCCAGGGTATTGGCGGTGGGCTGCTTCTGGATACCGAGAATCACCGCTGGTTTGCCGTTATGGGAACCAGTGCCCCTCTTTGGCGCTGCGCCGATTATAACTTCGGCCACATGGCTCACCAGGATGGGTACATTATTCTTGACGGCCAGCACAGTATTGCCGATATCCTCGGCATTATGCACCCGGCCCAGGCCCTGGATGAGATACTCCTGGCCACCCTCAACATAGAAACCGGCGGAGGAGTTTTCATTGGTGCCTTTAAGGGCCTCCACCACCTGATCCAGGGGAATGCCGTAGGCCGCCAACCGGCTGGGCCGGACCACAATATGATACTCCTTGGTGTCACCGCCGATGGGAATGACCTGGGCCACGCCCTCCACCCCGAGCAGTCGTTTGCGCAGGGTCCAGTCCGCCATGGTCTTGAGCTCCATGGTGTGTTTTTCAGAGGCCAGGGCAATGAACATCACCTCGCCCATGATGGAGGTGATGGGCTGCATGATGGGGGCATCCACCTCCAGGGGCAGACCACCGCGCACCATCTGCAGTTTTTCGGAAATGATCTGGCGGGCCCGGTAGATATCCGTACCCCAGTCAAACTCCACCCACACCGCAGAAAAGCCGATGCCGGTGGCGGAACGCACCCGCCGAACGCCGGCGGCGCCGTTGACTGCGGTCTCAATGGGAAAGGTGACCAGGGTTTCCACCTCTTCCGGGGCCATGCCGTGGGCCTCGGTCATAATGGCCACTGTGGGGGCGGTGAGGTCTGGAAAGACATCCACCGGCATGCGGCTGGCCTCATAGCCCCCCCACACCAGGAGTAACAGGCCGCCCAGCACGACAAATAAACGGTTTTTAAGGGACCAACCTATGGTTTTATCAATCATTGCTCATCCCTCCTTAATGTCCGTGGCCGTGGCCGGCTTCCTGGGGTCCTGAGGCAGCCAACTGGATCAGGTAAGATCCCTTGGTGACCACTTTTTCACCCTGGTTGATACCGCGCTTCACCTCGATGGCGTCGCCGTCACGAATGCCAAGCTCCACCACCCGGCGCTCAAAGGCGTCATCGTGGAACTGGACATAGACCACGGCCAGGCCACCATGCTCCTGGACGGCGGTGCTGGGAATGGCAATGGCCTCCCTAGGCTCGCCGACAATGACATTGACCCGGGCGAACATGCCGATCCGTAATTTGTTATCAACATTGGGAAATTCAAAGACCAGGGGTACGGTGCGGGTTTGCGGGTCAACAATGGAGCCGGAGGCCACCAGCCGATCTCCCTTGGCCAGGTCAATGTGAAAGGAGGTATCAAAACCATCCACAGTGAACCAGGCGCCCTGGGGGTTGATCAGACGGGCAATGTCCGCCTCAGGAACCTGGATCTCCAGGCGCAATATATCGGTGTTGACCACATGAAAGAGGGCGTCACCCTCCTGGAGATAGGCGCCTGGGGTTACATAGATGCCATCCAGGCTGCCGGCCACAGGACTGGTTACAGCAAGGGTTGTGGCGCCGGTATTTTTCCCCGGTCGGCTGCCGGATTGCTTGAGGCGCTGTTTTGCCGAATCCAGCTCTGCCCTGGCAACCTGCTCCTCCTTACGGGCCGCCTGCACCCGCCGTTCGGGTACAACACCTTGCTTAAAAAGGGATTCAAGGCGGACAAGCTCCTTACTGGCCAGTTGATGGCTGGAGCTCGACCGGCGGACCTGGAGGTCCAGGGAGGCGGGATCTTTCTCGCCGTCCAGACGGGGAACGATTTTCACCAGGATGTCGCCGCTGTTAACCGCATCGCCAAAACTTGGGAAGGGTGTGTCCTGGCTGGCAAGATAGCCTGAAACAGGGGCGGCAACCATGGCCTGGCCACCTGATGATGCCTGGAGGGCACCTGTGGCCTCAATGGATGAACGCATTTGCCGCTTCACTGCCACCACTGTGGCAAAATCTACCAGGGCCTGCTGTTCCAGGCTGAAGATGATCTCTCCCTCAGGGTGTTCATCAACAACGCCCAAATTCAGGCCGCCAAAGGCATCAATGGGAGCCGCATTGTCTTTGGCCCCGGAGACCTGCTCTTTTGCAGGCGCTCCATGACCATGATCGTCATGGTCATCATGGTGGCCCAAATCACAGCCGGTCAGCATAAGGATGCTTAACGTTAATACTCCTAGTTTCATTATTTTCATTGGGTGTTTCCCCCTGTAATTAAGTCAAGTTCAATTCTCACCATGCGGGCCTGCCGCATGAGGGATAAAATTTGGGCCCGGTTCTCAAAGGAGGACCGGTAGGCATCTATAATCTCCAGGACACCGATTTCACCGGCCTGATAGGCCACCTCAGCGGTTCGCACCAGGGCCAGGCAGCTCTCCTCAGAGGCCAAGGGCTGGATGGTCGCGGTGAGCTCTGAGGCCTGATTCCACAGGCCGCGGACCATGCCTTTTCTTTCCTCCAGGGCCTGCCTGTGCTTGCTTTGCAGTTGGCGCTGACTTGCCCTGGCCCGCTGTTGCGCTGCGGTATTACGGTCAAAAATGGGTATGGGCATGGACATTTGTAAAAGCAGGGCATCACCTTCCCCCTTATCCACCTCCCTAACACCGACCCCAAGGGTGAGGTCAGACAACCACCAGCGTTTGGCCAGGCGTTCATCGCTGCCATGGGCCTTACTCTGCAGATCCATGGCCACCAGGCCGGGCTGCCTTGCCACCCGTTCAAGGAGATCCTCCAGGGGCAGGGCCGGGGTTTGGGGCAGAAGGGAGCCGTTCACCCCGGGCAGGGGGGTCCCATCGCCAACCAGACCTATAATGGTCAGGAGTTCCTGGGTGAGACGGTCATGCTCTGCATGGGCCTGGCGTTGACTGGCCCGGACAAATGATTGTTCACGTTTTAGGCGGTCAAGGTCATAGCCGGAAATATCCCCGGCCTCCATGCGTTTTTCCATCACCACCTCCATGGCATCCATTCCAGACCGCCATTTGGCAAAAATATCATGGAGCTGCTGTTGATAGAGGACGGCATAGAATTTTTGCCTGATATCAGCCGTTCTCTCCAGTTGCCATTGGGAGATTTCCTGGCCCACCACATCAAGGCGCTGCCTGGCAGCCTTTGTCTTGATGGCCCTCTGGCCGGAGAGGCTCAGTTTCTGGGACAGCATGTAACTTCTTTCCGTGATGTCCTCGGGGCCATCATCGCTGCTCTCCTGGTCAAATGAAAGCTCAGGATTCTCCCAGGTCCGCGCCTCGACAATATCACTTTCAGCAAGATCCAGAGAGGATTGGAGCTGCTGGACAATTTCAGGACGGTTTAGGCCAAGGCGGAGCACCTCCTGTTCTGAAAGCATGGTGGTGGGCGTTCCGGCCCAGGCCGGTAGGGTGGTAAAAAGTATGAGTAGGCCCAGGGCATGGCCAACACCCCTGCCTGGGCGGCTGCCCTGTGGGGCGCCTCTGTTTAATAATCGTCTGTACATCTATAATCTCCTGTAATAACAGTAGTTTTTTAGCTGGACGTGGAGCACAGGTCAAAATTGGCGGCACAATGGCACGGCAGGGTCCTGTGTTGAGGACGGCTCTGTGGGCATGCCAAATGCAACGCGAACCAGGGCTGGTCACGAACAGTATGAGGGGGAGGGGGAGGGGGGCAGCTAAAGACTTGAGTTCGAAAATCAATAGTCTCAACCCCGGCAAGGGGCGCTGCAACAAGCTGGGGGGATCAAACCTGGAGAATAATGGTTCTCAGGATGGCGATATTTGCCGAAGTGATTTCGGTTTGGTGGAAGAGATGGGTGCGTGTTTTATGGTCGCTCACAGGAAATGTGGCGACAGATTGGTTGCTATGGACTGCTATAGGAGCAGAAACAATTGTCTGTTTGCTGCGCAGTGGGGCTGTTCGGTGGCTGATTTCACTGGTGCAGATTGTAAGATGGGCACAACAATGATTGAGGGTCGGGGCAAGGGCCTCTTGGGCATGGCGCTCAGCGAATAGGGCTATATGGGAGTGAGGGGCCGCTGTGGTCTGCAGGTGCTCATCTGTATCATGACAGTGGGAGAGGTGGAAAGCGGACGGCATGACATAGGTCATGACCATCAGCATTGCCAGAAGAGAAATAGCAACCCTCTTTTTTGTCATTATCGCTCGCAACATACAGAGTAGATCCTTACTGGTTATAGAAGGTGAGGCCTTCCCGCAGGAGATCCTCGACGTCATCGTTAAGACTGTAAAAAACAGAGCGGCCATCCCTGCGATTGCGCACCAGGTGCTGATTGCGCAGGATACGAAGCTGATGGGAGACGGCGGAACCGGACATGTCTAACAGTTTGGACATGTCACAGACACAAAGTTCTCCGCGGCAAAGGGCATAGAGGATGCGCAGTCGCGTTTGGTCTGCCAGGGCGCCAAAAATATCTGCCAGGCCAGAGACCTGCCGGTTCTCGGGCAATGCTTGTTGGGCAATGGTTATGCGCCCTTGGGAGGCCTCATGTATGTCACAGCAGTCTATCGTAGCCATTGATTTCCTAATGCAGATTGTTGAAACATCTGTTCACATATCATATGGAAATATAGCTGTCAACATATCGCCGGGTTCCAGGCAAATACGTAGGGGCAGATAGCAGACCCGGCCGTCGGCCCCGCCCTGCCACAAGGCGTTACCCTGAGCCTGTCGAAGGGCTGATTTTCCCCACCAACATCACCATGTATCCACCGAACCAATAACCAGCTGCCGATCCCAGACTTTCTCACCTGCAATCGAAAAAAAGCCTTTTCTGTGCCGACTCTGAAATAGCGGCCACAGCGGGATGTCTGATAATCCGTTCCACGGAGATGGCATAGAATTTTTCCCTGATATCCTGGGTTCGGCCAACAACCTGGACCTGATACTGTGATGCCACCTCTCCCTCAATAACGGTTGGCGCCACAAAGATACCTTCACCCTCCTGGCCAAAAACTTTCAGCAGGGCACTGTCGTCAAATTCGCCAATTATTATTGGTTGCACGGCAATTCTTTCAAACCACTGGTCAAGCATGCCCCGTAATGAGCTCATGGCCATGGGCAAGAGCATGGGTGCCCCATTAAGCGAGTGGGGAAAGCCGTCCTGAAGTGGTTTGGCAAGCCTTTCCACCCCAAAGAAGGAAACACCGCACTCGCCCAGGAGGTGACTGTAGGCCTTAATGCTTAAGGAGGAACGAAGGGGGGTATCTGTCAAGACCACGTCCAGGTGATGGAGGGACAACTCGGCCAGCAGATCCTGGTCCTTACCCTCGTGGCAGATCAGCCGCACCTGTTCAGGGAGCTGTGCTGTTGGGGCCAGAAGTTTGCGGGCCACAAGTTTTGGCACCACATCAACGATGCCCACCTTCAACGATAGGGGGCCTGCCCCCGGACGGCCGCGCAGGGAGTCCATCATTTCCCGGCCCAGGGAAAATATCTCATCGGCATAGCGAAAGACAAGGTGGCCCATGTCAGTGGGCTCAAGGTTGCGCCCCATGCGCTTGAAAAGTTTAGCCCCCAGACTTTCTTCCAGCTTGGATAATTGTGCACTCACCGTGGATTGGGCCAGGCTGAGCTTGCTGCTGGCGGCGGTGATGCTGCCCTCCCGCATGACAGTCCAAAAATAAAACAGGTGATGATAGTTGAGCCATTCCATAAGGTGATTACCCCTGAACCTCAGCCCGTTTATGGACATGTCTGCCAAAACCGGCCCTCTGTCAATATTGTTGACAGGTCACGACTTAACAGTCGGCCCCTTGCCCCTGCCGGTGAGGGGGATTTCTGATGAAACTCTTCATTCCGCAAACCGTGACATGCCCTGAGCCTGTCAAAGGCGCTGCGCCAGGCCCCTGGCTCCTTGGGGATATTTAGTTTCGATTTTTTCGAACCATTATAGCATGATTATCTATTTGACCTAATACTTCCCCCGCTTTATTTTTTTCCTCAATGATATGGAACATATGCAACGCAGAGCACTCAACCCATTTGAGGAGTTTGCCATGAAGATTGATGTGACGATGAACCAGACCTGTTCGGACAATACAATTTCCTGCCAGATGGTGCGCCGGGTACGGTTTGCCCTGAGCCGGTTTGGCACGGCCATCCAGATTATTACAGTCCGCATAACAGATATAAATGGCCCCAAGGGCGGCGTGGATACACGATGTGTTGTGTCAGTCAAACTGGCCTCAGGCAGGGAGGTGGTGGTGCGGGGTGAAGGGGAAAATAACTTTTCCACCCTGAACTACTGTCTGTCCCGGGCAGGCAGAACGATCAGCCGTCACCTGGAGCGCCGTCGCGATACACCAATCAGGATGAGTAGGCGCAGGAAGGCCGTTGAAGATGGGGCTGACCAGGTGTTGCGTCAAGGATGAAACGGCCAATAGCCACCGATAACTTTATAGAATCTTTCTTCCCCAGGCCGAACCTCTGCCTGCTGCGAAACTTCCCCTGGCAGGGGTGGCCATTTTCCAGGGGAGAGTAAAAAAACGGAGTCATTATGGACAGTTCACAACTGCTGGGTATCACAACCTTTGTCTACTTATTATCGGCGCTCCTCTATGTCGGTCTCTTTGTGTTTCGGGCGCCAAGACTTGGTCTGGCCGCGACCACGGCAACAGTCATTGCCTTTGTGGTCAATACGGCTGGCATCGGTCTGAGGTGGGTTGAGTCGCACCAGTTTGGCATCGGCTATGCCCCCCTGTCAAATATGTACGAATCCCTGGTCTTTTTTGCCTGGTGCATCGCCATCTTTTATCTATGGGTGGAGTATAGATACAAAAACAGTTTTCTTGGCGCCTTTGCCATGCCCTTTGCGGCGCTGGCCATGATACTGGCGGAGATGAAAAACCCGGCAATCACCCCCCTGGTGCCGGCCCTGCAAAGCAACTGGCTCATCGTCCATGTTGTTACCTGTTTCATCGGCTACGCCGCCTTTGCCGTGGCCTGCGGTTTTGGCGTCATGTACCTGTTGAAGAAATGGAAAGAAGAGCGAAACGACACCGGCAAACTCCTGTCACAATTACCCCCCCTGAAAATAGTTGATGACATAATCCATAAGTCCCTGGTTTTCGGTTTTTTATGGCTTACGGCCGGCATAATCACCGGCGCAGTATGGGCCAATTCTGCCTGGGGAACCTATTGGAGCTGGGACCCCAAGGAGACCTGGTCTCTGATCACCTGGTTTGTCTATGCCGCTGCCTTACATTTCCGCTTTACCAAGGGCTGGGGGGGATCAAGGATCGCCTGGTTTTCCATCTTCGGCTTTGCCTCGGTGATGTTCACCTATTACGGGGTCAACTATCTCCTCTCAGGGCTGCATAGTTATGGATGATAAATCCCTTCGACAGGCTCAGGGACCGGCCCCTGAGCCTGTCGAAGGGTGTTCGGACAACCTCAGCATTGAACCGGATGCCTTAACTATTTAGCCGCCAAAGCAATATTATCAATGGGCTGGTTTGAAATCGACTTTGCCAACACCACGAAACATTACTTCATCTCTAAGGAAAAAAAGTGCACTGGAAAAACCTTACCATCGGCAAGAAGATTTTTTGCGGCTACACCATTGTCCTCCTGCTGCTGACCCTCCTCGGCACCATCAGCTATTATGATGTGGGGCTCGTTGTTCGCAATGCCTCAGAGGTCATTGACGGCAACAGACTGCGGCGGCTGTTCACTGAAAAAGAGATTGACCATCTCAAATGGGCGGCAGAGGTCCAGACCCTCCTGCTCGACAATAATGTCAGCCGCCTTGACGTTGAGACAGATGACCATAAATGCGGTCTCGGCACATGGCTCTACAGTGAACAGAGGGAAAAGGCCGAGGACCGGGTGCCAAGCCTTGCCCCCCTCCTCAAAGAGCTGGAGGAGCCCCATCGCCTTCTCCATGAATCCGCCATCGAGATCAGCAAGGTCTTCAAGCAGACGGATGCCAGCCTGGCCATCCAGCTCCTGAAGGTCGAGCTGGCCCACGTTGCCTGGGCCAGCCGTATCCGTGATGGCATCATCAGTGGCAGCGCCAGCTTAAACAACGTCGAGACGGATCCCAAAAAATGCGGCCTGGGCAAATGGCTTATCTCGGAAGATGGCAGACGAATCTATGACCAGGGGGATGACTATTTTAGAGGCATCTGGGATTCCATCCCCACCACCCATGACGTTATGCATCAATCCGCCCTCCTCATCAAAAAGGCCCTGGCCGCTGGCAATAGAGGGGAGGCAACCCGTATTTTCCAGGAGCAGACCGCCCCCTTGCTGGTCGATACCCTCAAGAAACTTGAGGGACTGGAGCAGATACTGGAGGATGACCTGCATAGAATGGCCCAGGCAGAAACCATCTATGCCCAACAGACCCTGCCGAACCTGGGCACGGTCCAGCAACTCCTTGCACAGCTCCGTAAAGAGACAGCAGGGAATATCATCACCGAGGATGTCATGCTGGCTGAGGCCCGGTCAACCAAGCTGGAGGTGGCCATTGTTGCCGCTGTAACGCTGCTCATCGGCATTGCCATTGCCTTTTTAACGGCAAAGGGTCTGGTAGCCCTGCTCTCAAAAGTGGTGGTCCGGCTGAGCCAAAGTTCAAGGGAGGTTACCTCGGCCTCGGCACAGATTGCCGAGGCAGGCCACACCATGGCAACAGGGGCCTTGCAACAGGCCGCCACCCTGGAGGAGACCTCCTCCGCCCTGGAAGAGATATCTGCCCTGACCCGCCACAACACCGAAAACAGCAAGCGGGCCGACACCATCATGCAAGGGACGAAGGATAATATTGGCACGGCCGCACAATCCATGCGGGACCTGTCTTTTTCCATGGCAGAAATTTCCACCGCCAGTACGGAAACCCGCAAGATAATCAAGACCATTGATGAAATAGCCTTTCAGACCAACCTGCTGGCCTTAAACGCCGCCGTTGAGGCTGCCAGGGCCGGAGAGGCGGGGGCCGGATTTGCCGTGGTGGCAGAGGAGGTCAGAAATCTGGCCATGCGGTCAGCGGGAGCTGCCAAAAACACCTCAACCCTTATCGACTCCACGGTGGAGAAGGTCAATGCCGGAGTGGAACTGCTTGAAAAGGCAAATGAATCCTTTGAGCTGGCCGCCAGCTCATCAGACAGGGTGAGTACCCTGGTCACCGAGGTAGCCACCGCCTCCATCGAACAGGCCCAGGGCATCGAAGAGATAAACAGGGCGGTCTCTGAAATTGATAAGGTGACCCAGGACAATGCCGCAACCGCCGAACAGTCAGCCTTAACAGCCGAAGAACTCACGGGCCAGTCCCTGGCAATGACTACTGTTGTTATCGAGCTTGAAAAAATGGTTGGCAACAGGAACACAGGGCAGGTGGGGCCAGGAACACCTGTGCCCCCAAACCATGGGCAACCACGGCCGAAAGACCTTCCCCACCAACAAATTACCCTCAACAAAGGATCTAATTCCCCTTGATGGGGACTACATTCAACACTAAGGAGAACACAATGAAAATTTTGGAAAAGACACCCCTTTCCCTGGCGTTATTACTCAGAGCCATCATGGCAGCAGCACTGTTTTTGGGATTGTTTGCCCTGACCGGCTGTGAACAGGCTGAACAGGTTATGGAAAAAACAACCCAATCAATGGGCGATGGGTCTGGTGGCCAGGGGGAGTCTGATGACGACGATGACGATGACGAAAAGGATGGCGATAACGAATCTGATGAAGAAGGTGAAGAAAAATAAAAACACAGGCGCCAAAAACAAAACAGCCAACCTGGTAAAGGCGTAAGTGCCGTCATGGCGGACCGCCAAGGCATTGAGATAGATTATTGTCTCGATACCTTGGCGTGTTTGGATCGTGGTGAATTAGATAAAAATGTAGTTGTTCAAACTTGATCTGACAGTTTTGCTGATAAGGCATTATCACATCTGACATTCACAGTAGTAACCTTCACCGAAGGGCAGTTTGGAATAGCCAGATATTAGGTGTGGCAATATTAACGACCGGAATCACTTGCCGCCCACGGAATCCAACCCCGCAGGGCCGCAGGCGTTTACTGGTTAAAGCTTGTTTCTTCATTATGCATGCATTGTAATAGGCTCAATCTCGTCGAGATTAATGACTTTCTTTGCATGCCAGAGGTTATAGTTGTCTTGCATTGCTAACCAGCTTTCTGCTGAACGCCCCAATCCTTTGGAAAGACGCAAAGCCATTTCAGGACTTATGCTGCTTTGTCCTTTTATAAGGCGCAAAAATGTTGAAGGGGAGACCTTGAGTTTCATTGCGACACTACGGTAACTGAAGTTGAATGGCTCAAGATAAATATCTTTGATAAACTCTCCAGGGTGTGGTGGGTTGTGCATAGTCATTAGTGGTAGTCCTCATAGTCAACGATATAGGCATTGCCATCTTTGAATTTAAAAACGATTCGCCAGTTTTTGTTTACATCTATTGCCCATAATCCTTTTTTACCTCCTTTTAATTGATGGAGACGGAAGCCTGGGATGTCCATATCCTCAATGCATTTTGCTGTGTCTAAAGCAGTTAGTCGCATTCTAATTTTTTGTTTGTGCCCAGGTTTTATACCAGCAAGGCTTCCTGACTCAAAAAATCTGTGCAGCCCTTTGTGTCTAAATGACTTTGTCATATGATGATTATAGTGCATGTTGCGCAACATGCACTGCTATTTTTTGGGCTTTAGCGCCAAAGATAACCCGCCCAGATTCGCCCAGATTGGTGAGTTAAATACCCTGACGTGGCAGTAAAACGTATTAACTCATGCGTTGATTGCATGGTTTGGCGATTTTTGCCAATTGATTAC
>JAUVQZ010000251.1 GCA_030597865.1 Pseudomonadota bacterium
ATCTGCGGCAGCCGGCGGCTCATCTCTTCGGCAATTTCAGTGGACGGGGTAATGGGGTAGCCTGCGTAAAAACGGCAGCCGGCAGCCAAGGCCCCCTCAACAATGGCCTCATTACCCTGGAGAAGGTATTTTTGGGTGGTATCTAAGCTGTCATCCATTTTGAGACCAGAACTCTCCTGTGTTAACTCAACTTTCCAAGACTGTTTATGATCGGCGCTTTGCTCCCCACAGTTTAGAGAGTGCAGGTGGGAAGGTTGGGTTTTAGGTTTGTTGCCTGTCAATCATTGCGGCGCCGGGCCCTGCGGTCAGGATAGCGTTCGGTGATGGACATGGCAAAATCAGGGCAATGAACCTCACATATCCGGCAACCAATACAATCATCCGGCCTTGCCACCACTGGACTGCCCACCTCATTCTTATCATAGACATTTTTGGGGCAAAGGGCGATGCAGATACCACAAGACTTGCACCAGTTGGCGTACACCGTCTGGGTAAAGAGCTTTAGCCCCTTCCTGTCGAGCTCAGTCTTCTGCTGCCAATATTCATCTGGAGCCGAACTTTTTTTGGCCTTACCTTGTTTTGCCGAAACCATCTCAAAACCTTTTAAATATTTGACATAAAAGGAACGTAACAAACTAACAATACACTTATTTCCCTATTATGCGGGAAAAGTTCTTATTTCACTGGGTTTTTTTGAGCAATTTATTGTAGAGTGGCCACTCTTTTCTCAAAATGAAAACCCTTCCCCCAGGCTTACCCATACGATTCCCCTCCGTAAGCCCAGACAATGTCCCCTAAGGAGAAGCAGATAATGACAATTGAAGCAGGTAACCAGATCAGCGTTCACTATACCGGCACCTTTGAAGATGGTGAGATCTTTGATTCATCCCAGGGCCGTGACCCCCTCTCCTTTGAGGTGGGGGCAGGACAGATGATCCAGGGCTTTGACGAGGCCGTGGTAGGTATGAAGAACGGGGAAAGCAAGAGGATCACCCTTGCTCCGGAAGAGGCCTATGGCCCCAGAAATGAAGAGCTCCTCATCGATATCCCCAACAGCAATTTCCCTGAAGACATGAAGCTCGAGGTCGGCATGATGCTGCAGATGTCCAATCAGGAAGGTCAGCCCGTACCAGCCACTGTCGCCGAGATAAACGAGGAGAGCGTCAAGATGGATGTCAACCATCCCATGGCAGGCAAGACCCTGAACTTTGAGATCGAGATCATTGATATCAAATAATTTCTGAGCTTTTCTAAACGTTGGGGGGCGACCTGGTTTTGAGATAAACCAGGTCGCCCCTCTTCCGTTCAGCCCCGGGCATCACCAGCCATTCGTCTCCCGGGCACTCTCCTCCCTGCACCTTCCCCTCCTAATTTCATCTTTCCCAAAGAATGCCAACAGGTTATCCCATTAAACGGATCAACCTTCCAGCTCATTCTCCCGTCAAAGCAGTGGCCAATCCCTTAACAACACCCTTATTCCCCCTGTTTTTTTTGTGCTTAATTACCCAAAATACTGTATAGGAGTGAGTTTGAAATTTAAAGTTTTAAGTGATGTCACAAGACGCCTCGATCAGCAACAAAGGAATATATTATGAACTGGAAAAATATGACCATCGGTAAAAAAATCATATTCGGCTATAGCATCATCCTCACCCTCCTGATCGGCATCACCATCGTAAGTTATTATGGGGTTGGCACAATTATCTACGATGCCGAAGAGGTGATACATGGCAAGGAGCTTGATAGTGTTCTGGCCCAACGCGAGGTTGACCATCTCCTCTGGGCCCAGCAGGTAAACAGTCTGCTTACCAATGACACCATCCACACCCTTGATGTCCAGACCGACCATACGCAGTGTAAACTGGGCAAATGGCTCTTTGGGGAAGGACGCACAGAGGCTGAACAGACACTCCCCGGCCTGAAACCGCTCTTTAAGATCCTTGAAGCGCCCCACGAAGAAATGCATGTCTCAGCGACCGAAATCAAGGGGGCGTATAAACCGGCCGATCCCACCCTCTCCATCCGCCTGATCGAAATCGAATCGGCCCACCGGGCCTGGGCCACCAGGCTGCTGACTGCCATTATCAAAAAAGAGACCACCGTCAAAAAAGTCTCCACCGACCCTACAACCTGTCAGCTTGGCAAGTTTCTGGCAACTGAACAGGCCAAAGATGCCTATGCAAACGGCAGCCCCTACGTAAAGGAGTTGTGGGACACATTGCACAGCAGCCATAACGCCATGCACCTCACGGCAGCTGACGCCAAAGAACTGCTGACCGCCAAAAAATTCGATCAGGCCATGGATCTGATGCAAAACAAAATCATGCTCCACCTCAACGCCACCCTTTCCATCTTAAGTGAACTGCGCTTTGAATCTGAGGAGGAACTCAAGGGTGTACTTAAGGCCAACGAGATCTACAGCACCGTCACCCTTCCAAACATGCACGAAACCCTTGATGCCATCACCCGTATCAGAGATCATGTCGCCGAAAACGTCATGACTGACCAGGTCATGCTGGCGGCTGGCAAGGCCACCAAGGGCACGGTGACCATTCTCGGCCTTATCACCATTGCCATCGGCATTTTAATCGCCCTGCTCACCTCGAAGAACATCATCAAGGTACTGTCCGTGGTGGTTCATACCATGGTCGAGGCCTCCCGGCAGATCACGGCGGTCTCAGGCCATATTGCCTCATCCAGCCAGACCATGGCGGCCGGTGCCTCAGAACAGGCGGCCAGCCTGGAGAACACCTCGTCATCCCTGGAAGAAATCAACTCCCTGACCAGGCAGAATGCCGATAATACCCAGCAGGCAGACACCACCATGAAGGGTGTGATGGATAATATGACCTCGGCTGAGCAATCCATGACCAGTCTCACCGGGTCCATGGCGGAAATTTCCAAGGCCAGTGAGGACACCCAGCGCATAGTCAAGACCATTGATGAAATTGCCTTTCAGACCAACCTCCTTGCCCTTAATGCCGCAGTTGAGGCGGCCCGGGCCGGCGAAGCAGGTGCGGGTTTTGCCGTGGTTGCTGACGAGGTTCGTAACCTGGCCATGCGAGCGGCCACATCTGCCGGCGAAACCTCTGCCCTCATTGATTCCACGGTGGACAAGATCCGCTCAGGTACGCAACTTACCAAAGATACCAACGACATGTTCAGCATTGCCAATGAGGCCTCTGAGAAAATCAGCACCTTGATCACCGAGATATCCACCGCTTCCGGCGAACAGGCCAGCGGAATCGACGTCATTAATAACTCCATCACCCAGATTGAAAACGTTACCCAGGACAATGCGGCCACCGCCGAGGAGACAGCCTCCGCCTCTGAGGAGCTGGCCTCCCAGATCATGGCCATGGATCAGACCGTCCGGGAACTGCAGACCATGGTGGGCGGCAGTAGCGCCCCTGCCAAAACACCGGAACCGGCAGCCCGTCGTGTCCAGAAGGCCCAGTCACCCCCCAGGCAC
>JAUVQZ010000124.1 GCA_030597865.1 Pseudomonadota bacterium
CTCGACGTGCTGCACAGCACGGTGCGGCCCCAGTCACTGGCTGGTGAGTTGATGAGTTCGCCGGTTATTTCCGTGCACCCGACCATGGCCATCGCCAGGGCCAACAAGACACTTATTCGTTATAATATCACGGTGTTACCCGTGGTCGAAGAAGGAGAGATACTCGGACTGTTGAGCAGACGGGAGGCGGCCAAGGCCATATACCACGATCTTGGCGACGAACCGGTGGCAAGCTATATGACCACCGAGTTTGAGGTTGTCAGCCCGAAAGCCAACCTCCTTGACATCCAGCGCCTGATCATCACCAATCGCCAGCGCACCATCCCGGTGGTCAACAGGGGGGAGCTCACCGGCATAATCACCCGCACAGACCTGTTCAGCCTGCTGGCCAGCCACCCAGCCTTTCTGCCCGACCTCAAAGAGAGCCAGAACCTGCCCTCGGTGGAACGCAATCGCAACATGGCCAACCAGCTGTGCCACACCATCAACAGGGAGGTACGTATCCTCTTACAGACCATTGGTGAGATTGCCCTGGGCTGCGGGGCCACGGCCTATGTGGTGGGGGGCTTTGTCCGTGACCTCCTTCTTGGCCGGGAGAGCTTTGATGTGGATATCGTCATAGAGGGGGACGGCATTGATTTTGCCAAAAAACTTGCCGACCATGTTCATGGCAAGCTACGTACCCACGAAAAATTTAACACCGCTGTGGTTATCATGCCAAGCGGTATGAAGATTGACATTGCCACGGCCCGCCTTGAGTATTACGAGCATCCGGCTGCCATGCCCAAGGTGGAGTCAAGCTCCATCAAACTTGACCTCTACCGCCGTGATTTTACGATCAACGCCATGGCTATCCATCTCAATCCAGACCGCTTTGGCACCCTGGTTGACTTCTTCAACTCCCAGAATGATCTCAAGGACCGAATGATCCGCATCCTCCACAACCTGAGCTTTGTGGAAGACCCCACCCGTATCTTCCGGGCCATCCGCTTTGAGCAGCGCATGGGATTCAAGCTCGGCAAACACACGGAAAAGCAAATAAAAAACTCGGTACGCCTGGGACTCTTTGACGCCGGGTTAGGCCAGCGCTTTTTCCAGGAACTTAAACTCATCCTTTCTGAAAAGGATCCCCTGCCTGCCATCCGCCGCCTTGAACATTTCAAGCTGTTGCCCTTTCTCCATCCACGTCTGAAGATGACCACCCGGGGCAAAAAGACCCTCCGCGAGACCCGACACGCCGTATCCTGGTATGAGCTGCTCTACCTTGACACCAAACTCTACCTATGGGTGGTCTATTTTCTTGCCCTCACCGCTCGCATGAAGACAAAATATGTTGCAGAGATGTGTGAAAAACTGGAGATACCGGAGCGCTTCAACCAGATAATCATCACGGAACGGGTTGCGGCAGACCGGGCCCTCCGCCTCTTTGACCGGGCTGACAACCTCCGCCCCAGCCGAATCTACATGGCCCTCAAGGATCTCCGCCATGAGGGTCTGCTCTTTGCCATGGCAAGTTGCCGGAACAAAAACGGCCAGATGGCCATCTCTACCTTTGTCACCAGGCTGTGCCATATCACCAACCATCTCCAGGGAGATGACCTGATTGATCTGGGCTACAGACCGGGCCCCCAGTTTCAGACGATACTGCACAGACTGCTCATGGCCACCCTGGATAATGTCTGCGCGGGCAGGGAGGATGAAATCGCCCTGCTCAAAAAAGAGTTTCCCCTTCCTGTGAAGAGCAGGTAAGTTGACGAGCTTGTAGCTGCTCAGGTTAATTAGCTATTTAGCCTGTAGACTGCTAGGTCTCAACAACGATTACCATGGGTTTGCCGTGCCTAACAGCCTTTAGCCTAATGAGCTACAGCCTCTCATCGAGCCCTTAACATCATATTCCGTGTAAAAAATCATGTTTGACATCAATTTCCAGGATCTCATTATTCAGATCCCTGTTTTTCTCTTTGCCCTCACCATCCATGAGTTCTCCCATGGCTATGTTGCCTCGCTCTGCGGCGATCAAACCGCCAGGATGCAGGGCAGGCTGACCATGAATCCCCTAAAGCATCTTGACCCCCTGGGCACCCTGGCCATTTTTATCATCCATTTCGGCTGGGCCAGGCCAATACCGGTTGATCCGCGCAACTTCAGGAATCCACGCCGTGATATGATCCTGGTCTCCCTGGCCGGCCCCATGTCCAACCTGGCCACCATGATTATCAGCCTCTTTGCCCTTATCGCCATTGTCTCTCTGGGCCCGGTGATACCTGCCTTTGTGGCCCAGCCTCTCATTGCCATGTTTTCATGGAGCATTATGATCAACTCCATTCTGGCTATCTTTAATATGATCCCCATACCACCCCTCGATGGCAGCAAGGTTCTCATGGGCCTTCTTCCCCCTGAGCAGGCCCGCTATCTGGCCCGACTGGAAGGGGCGGGATTCATCCTGATCATGATCCTGGCCTTTACCGGTGTGCTTGGTAAGTTCATCAGGTTTGTCCAAGGCCTTCTATTCAGCTTTTTCGCCGGCTAAAGAGCAGATGCCACTTCATGCTGCCCATACCTTTGCCATCTTTGCCGATAGCCCCCGCCTTGTCCATGGCTGCTTTCACCGCCATGACGGGATCAGTCCTGCCCCCTTTAATTCCCTGAATATCAGCCTCGGGGTCGGTGATGATCCAGACAATGTTCATCACAACCGATCCCTGGTCAAAAGGGCCCTGGGCTGCGAAACCCTCGTTTCAACCAGGCAGGTCCATGGCAACAGGGTCGCTGTTGTCCGGGAAATGGCCGAAGACCAGGAGCTTGATGGCTACGATGCCCTAATCACCGATAGGCCTGGGCTGGCCCTCCTCATCCAACAGGCCGATTGCCAGGCGGTTTTACTCCATGACCCGCAGAGGAAGGTGGTTGCCAACATCCATTGCGGCTGGCAGGGCAGTGTGGCCAATATTATCGGCACAACCATTAGGCAGATGGCTGACTCCTTCCTCTCTGACCCAGCCCATATCAAGGCAGCAATAAGCCCGGCCCTCGGCCCCTGCTGTGGAGAGTTTATCCATTATGAAAAAGAGCTGCCCGCCGCCTTTCACCGCTTTGGGCTGAGTGCCAACCATTTTGATTTTCCGGCCATCAGCACCATGCAGCTCCTTGAGGCCGGTCTTGCCGCTGACCACATCGAGGTGGCCGGTATCTGCACCAAATGCAACGACGATTGGTTTTCCTTTCGCCGCAACAGGCACACCGGGCGCTCCTGCTCAACCATCGGACTTATGCCATGACCAGTCGCGCCGTCGCCATTCGCTGCCTTGTTGAGCAGAACCGTTCAAAGGAACCTGTGGACCAGGTTCTTGCCAGCCTTTTTGACCAGCACCCCCCCAAAGACGACAGGGACAGACAGCTGGCCATGGCCCTTGTTTATGGGGTTTTGCGTCACCGTCAGGAGCTGGACGCCGTCCTCCAACAGTATTCAAAAACAGCCTTAAAGAAGCTAAAACCCCTGGTTTTACAGGCCCTGCGCATCGGCCTTGTCCAACTGCTCTTCATGGATCGTATTCCAGAATCTGCTGCGGTTAACGAGACCATCAAGGGTCTGGGACAGCAGCCCAAATGGCTCAAGGGTTTTGCCAATGGTGTCTTGCGGGCCATGGCCCGTGATATTGCCGGGGTTCGCCAACGCCTGGCCGACCTGCCCCCTGAAAAACGACTCAACCATCCCGACTGGCTCGTTTCCATGTGGAAGGATCAGTTTGGCCTGGAGCAAACCCACGCACTCTGCCTGGCAAATAATAGATTGCCGCCGCTGACCCTGCGGGTCAATCCCCACAGGGTTGGCCGGGGGGATTTTCTTGCCCAGCTTCATGACAGGGGCATTATGGCCCACCCGGGTAGGTTTACCGACCAGGCGGTTCTTCTCAATGACTTCCACGACCGGATTGATTCCCTGCCTGGTTATAACGAAGGCTGGTTTCATGTCCAGGATGAGGCTGCCCAGCTCATAGCCTCCTTTTTCACCGATCTGCCCAGCGGGGCATACCTTGACGGCTGTGCCGGCCTGGGGGGGAAAACCATTCTCCTTGACCAGGTATTGCCCCCTGATGCCTCCCTGGCAGCGGTTGACCCCAATGCAGGCCGCCACACCATTTTCAAAGAAAATCTTGGCCGTTGCCACTGCCGCCCCATCCCTTTATATGCCACCACCCTTCAAGATTTCGCCCGCAACCCTGACCAGCCATTTGACGGCGTGCTCCTTGATGCGCCCTGCTCAGGCCTTGGGGTCATAGGTAGGCAACCGGATATCCGCTGGAACCGCACCGTTGAGGACCTTGAAAAGCTGGCGCAGTCCCAGCTGGAAATCCTTGACTCTGCCGCGACACTGGTGCGGCCAGGGGGTGTGGTTGTCTATGTCACCTGCTCCCTCTCCACCATCGAAAACGAGGAGGTCATCAATACGTTTTTAGATACACATCCGCAGTTTTCCATCCTGCCCCCCCGCCTTTGCGGACCGGCAGCTGAGCTTGTCACCGAGCAAGGCTTTCTCCGAACCATGCCCACCCAGGGTCTCGATGGCTTTTTTGCCGCCCGTCTCATCAACAGGGCCCGGTAAAAATGCTTCCCATTCCTAAGTAGGTGCTGTAGAAATCGGTCTTGGCCTTCCCCCTTTACCTTTTCCCAGCGTAATAAGAATCCATGGAACCAGACACCATCCGCATCCGCGGCGCCCGGATGCATAATCTTAAAAATATTGATGTTGATTTGCCCCGCAACAAGCTTGTGGTCTTTACCGGCCTGAGCGGTTCCGGCAAATCCTCCCTGGCCTTTGACACCCTCTATGCCGAGGGCCAGCGCCGTTACGTGGAATCCCTCTCCACCTATGCCCGGCAGTTTCTTGGCCAGATGGATAAACCCGAGGTGGATACCCTTGAGGGCCTAAGCCCGGCCGTTTCCATTGAACAGCGTTCCACCAGTAAGAATCCCCGCTCCACCGTGGGCACCATCACCGAGATTTATGACCATTTCCGCCTCCTCTTTGCCCGGGTGGGGCATCAGCATTGTCCTGACTGCGGCGACCGTATTGAGCCCCAATCCATCGACGATATGGTCACTGCCCTCACCTCCCTTGGCCACGGGACGAAACTTCTCATCCTCGCCCCCCTCATCGACAACCGCAAGGGTGAGTATGTTGATCTCTTTGCCCGGCTGCGCAAGGAAGGCTATGTCCGGGTTCGGGTGGACGGTGAGACCCTCTCCCTGGACAACCCCATCACCCTTGCCAAAACCAAACGCCATACCATTGAGGTGGTGGTGGACCGCCTGGTTGTCAAAGACTCCTCCCAACGCCGGCTGGCTGACTCCGTCAACACCGCAGTTCAGGTTTCCCAGGGATTTTTGCTGATCCATTTTCCTGCGACAGGGGAAGAAAAACTGCTCAGCGAACGGGCCGCCTGTATTCAATGCGGTACCAGCCTGCAGGATCTGTCGCCCCAGCTCTTTTCCTTTAACAATCCCAAAGGTGCCTGCGATGAATGTGGGTGGCTGGGCATTAAACATTTCTTTGACCCGGATCTGGTGGTTCCGGACCCCAGCCTGACCATTAACCAAGGGGCCCTTGCTCCCTGGGCTGGACGTCGTAGCCAGAGCTATTCCAGCCAGCTCCTTGCCGCCCTTGGCGATCATTATGGTTTTGAGCTGGACATCCCCTTTGACAACCTGCCAAAAAAGGCGCAGGACATCATCTTGCACGGCACAGGCCGTGAACCCATCTTTTTTCATTATGTGCGCTACAGGCGCTCTATGACCTCAGAAACACCCTTTGAGGGCCTCATCCCCAATCTCGCCCGCCGTTTCCATGAAACAAGCTCTTCCGCCATGCGTGATGAGTTGGGCCAATACATGAACGAGCAGCCCTGCCCCCGTTGCCATGGCGCCCGCCTCAAGCCTGAGGCCCTGGCCGTCAAGATCGGCCATTGGGCCATTAACGATTTGACCGCCATGTCAATCGACCGGCTTTTTGCCTCCCTGCAACAACTGCACTTTACCAGCCAGGAGCGCATTATTTCCGAACGGATTATCAAGGAAATCATGGAGAGACTCAGCTTTCTGCGCGATGTTGGCCTTGGTTATCTTACCCTGGCCCGTACGGCAGGCACCCTCTCCGGCGGCGAGGCCCAACGTATCCGCCTGGCCTCACAGATCGGCTCCCAACTGGTCGGCGTTCTCTACATCCTTGATGAACCAAGTATTGGCCTGCACCAACGTGACAATGATCGATTGATCAAAACCCTGACCAACCTGCGTGACCTCGGCAATACCGTTATCGTCGTGGAGCATGACACTGATACCATTCTTGCCGCTGACCATGTCCTTGACATTGGCCCCGGGGCCGGAGTGCATGGCGGCAGGGTGGTATATAACGGCCCCGTATCCGGCCTTGTGGCGGATCAGGTCTCTGTCACCGGCGGCTACCTCTCCGGCCGGCTGGAAATTGCCACCCCGACTAAGCGGCGTAAGCCTTCAGCCAAGAAGGGCTGGATCACCGTCAAAGGGGCCTGCGCCAATAATCTGCAAGCAATCACGGCAAAATTTCCCCTGGGGCTTATGACCTGCGTAACCGGGGTCTCCGGTTCCGGCAAGAGCTCACTGGTCATTGAGGCCCTCTACAAAGGGGCCATCAACCATCTCCGCCATAAAAAGGGTGGCAGCAGCTCCTACGCCTCCCTCACTGGCGTTGAGCGGATAGACAAGGTGATCGACATTGACCAGAGCGCCATTGGCCGCACACCACGTTCCAATCCGGCAACCTATACCGGCATCCTCACGCCGATCAGGGAGCTTTTCAGCAAACTGCCTGAGGCCCGGGCCCGGGGCTACAAACCGGGGCGTTTCAGCTTTAACATCAAGGGGGGGCGCTGCGAGGCCTGTGAGGGGGAAGGGGTCATCAAGATTGCCATGCATTTTCTGCCTGACATCTATGTCACCTGCGATACCTGCAACGGTAAACGCTATAATGGTGAGACCCTGGAGATCAGGTACAAGGACAAGAACATCGCAGAGATTCTGGCCATGACCGTGGAAGAGGCCCTGGATTTCTTCAAGAATGTGCCGCCCATTAAAAATCGGCTGGCAACGGTTGCCGATGTCGGCCTGCCCTATATTTCATTGGGGCAAGCCTCGGTGACCTTGTCCGGTGGTGAGGCCCAAAGGATCAAACTGGCCAGGGAACTGCGGAAACGTTCCACGGGCAGCACCCTCTATATCCTGGACGAGCCCACCACCGGCCTGCACCCGGCCGACATCCAGCACCTGCTTGGTGTCCTGAACCGTTTAGTGGACAGCGGCAATACCGTGGTCATCATTGAACACAACCTCGATGTCAGCAAGACCGCCGATCACATCATCGATGTTGGCCCGGAGGGGGGAGAGGGAGGGGGCAAAATCATTGCCCAGGGAACCCCGGAGAAGGTCGCTGTAGAGGAAGATTCATTTACCGGCCTTTATTTGCAAAGGATCCTCGCCAAGCGCTAATTTGCTATTTCCCTTTGAAATGGCATTGCTTTTTGACTATAGTGAGCAGCTATTAAGCAACCCAGAAAAGCCTTTTACTGACGGGTTCCCTCTAAAATGCGACACCTGGTTCGACGCACCGCAACACTCGGACCAGGCGGCAATTTTCAAGGATAACCTGTGGCTTATTCCTTCACCTACAGCAAAGGATTACCCATGACTGATGAAAACACCGCTCCCAGCACTGACGAGGCCCCTGTATTTCGACTGCAAAAGATGTATATCAAGGACCTCTCCTTTGAAAACCCCAATGCCCCGCAGATATTTCTCGGCAAGCAACCTGAACCCAAGGTTGAGGTGAATCTGGCGGTCAAAAACCAGAAGCTGGAAAACGATCATTGGGAGGTGGGGTTAAGCATTACTGCCACGGTCTCAAACGACCAAAAAGAAGGGCAAACCCTCTTTATCGTCGAGCTTGAGCATGCCGGGGTCTTCCTGCTCAAAAATATCCCCGAACAGCATATCCAGATGGTCTTGGGCGTTGACTGCCCCACCATGCTGCTGCCCTTTACCCGCCAGATCATCAGCCAGGTTTCCATCGATGGCGGCTTCATCCCCTTCCTCATTGAGCCCATGAACTTCCTGGCCCTCTTTGAAAACGCCAAGAAGCAGAAACAGGAGAAGGAGAAGGCGAATTAGCAGGACGAAGATTCCCAAAGCACACAAAAAAGCCCGGAGCAGGTAAACCTGCTCCGGGCTTTTTTGTGTGCTTCTAGAATTTATTTTCTTAGTTAAGGATCACAGGCCGTAGGAGAATAACCATCTCCTTCTTGACCTTCTGGTTACCTGAACGATTAAAGAGCTTAGAAACTCCTGGGATATCACCAAGACCAACAACCTTATTTTCAGAAAATTC
>JAUVQZ010000102.1 GCA_030597865.1 Pseudomonadota bacterium
CCCCTAGGGGGTAAGGCCCTGTTGCTGTGTTGGGAGGGATGCCTGTAGTGTAACAGGCTGTAATTTCATTATATTATATGTGTGAGGTGGTGATGGTTTTCCAGGAAGTGACTGGGAAAAAAATGCCAGACACCGTCAGGAACCTGTCAGATGGATAAAACAATGACACTTGGTGGGCAGTTATGAAGGTAGGGGCAATGGGGCTTCTTTGGCTGATGATATGCTGTGTGTTGGCAGGCTGTACCTCTTCTTCACGCCTGGCCAATCCCCTGGGGCTTGATTTTGATCCCCTTCTCAGGGTGATTGATGGGCAGCGTCCGGTGCCGGTGGTCTATCCGCCCGGGGCACCGCGTACCTCCTTGGCCGACAGCCATGGCCCGGAGTGGAAAATAATGACCCATGGCTATCCGCCATATCAGTTTGCGGAATAATGGGATGGAGCTTACGGTGAGAAAGATGAGAAAAAAAATGTACGGCCTCGGCATTATTGTTGGCCTGTTTCTTTTAAGTGGTTCGGCCCAGGGGGGAGATGCCGTTACCCTGAAGCAGTATTCCTTGGATCATCCCCACCAGGTGCCAGGCGATTATGTCTACCGCACCCCCCGTGTTTTTGGGCCTGAAAAGGTGGGGGATAATTTTTCCTGGGACTGGTTGACCGGAGGTAAAAAGCAGGCCATGCCTGCTCAAACAGGAACCCAGTTGAAGCTGAGGGTGCGTGAGCTTGTCGCCCAACTCCTGGCCGGCAGCAAGGAACCTGTGGCCGGCCAATTGCGGGTTACGGTGGCAAGCTTTGTCAACCTGGATCAGGTCTATGAGACATCGGCCCTTGGCCGCTATCTGGGTGAGCAGATGCTCCATGAGCTGCAGCGGGCCCGGGTGGATGCCGTGGATGTGCGGATGATGCCGGCCATGCAGATCAGTAAGGGGCATGGTGAATATGCCCTGTCGCGGGACATGGCAGAGCTTAATTATGTCCACCATGCCGATTCCGTGGTGGCTGGCACATATTCCGTGGCTGCCGGCCAGATTTTTGTCAATGCCCGGCTCCTTGAAAACGGCACGGGACTCCTGCTGTCGAGCGGTTCCCTTGTTTTTGAGGTGGACGGGGTCTCTGCGGCCATGCTCAAGGACGCCGGCCAACCCCAGCAAACTCCGTCCTCCCATGTGACAATTAAGGCCTTTCCTGGCCGCAGGGGGGGGGAGTGATGGGTATGTATCTGAAAAATGGAGGACTGGCCCTTGCCCTGATGGCAGCGGTAATGACGGGCTGTACCAGCAGCTCCGGTTCTGATCGTTTGAGCTCTGGGGAGATGGCCATTGAGAGAAAGGCCAAGGCCTGCTATGCGCACGGCATTGCCTTTATGGGCAAGGGCCATTATCTCTTGGCCAGGCAGCAGTTTTCTGAGGCCGCGGCCATGGCCATGGGTCAGGAGCTTCAGGATGAGGCTGTGGCCGGGCTTAACCGGGTTGATAAAATCATAGCAGAGCGGAGGTAGATTGCTTTGAAGAGGGTAAGCAATATAATAAAAACAGGCATGCTCCTGCTGGTTCTTCTGGGCGGGGTATCCGGTTGTCTTTGGACAAAGCCAGGGGGGACGGTATCGGTTGCCACCCCTGACTTTTTTGGTTTTGGCGATTATCTGGCCCGCCAGCTCGTGGCCAATAGGGGGTATGGCGCTGGCAGCGGAGAACGGATCATCCTGACCAGTATGGTCAACCTTGATAATCTCTATGAAACGTCGGCCTTTGGCCGCACCTTGACGGAATCGCTCTCCACCTGTCTCTTTCGTTATGGCTTTCGGGTGGCTGAGGTGCGCAAGGCGCCGTCCCTCTTCATCCGGGACAGGGAGGGTGAGCTTCTGCTCAGCCGCGATGCCGCGCTGCTTGCCAAGGGCCAGGAGGTGCAGAGTATTGTCACCGGCACCTACTCCCTGACGCCCACCACGGTGATTATCAATGTGCGCCTGCTGGATGCCGGTTCTCAAGAGGTGTTGTCCGTGGCTGGCATGGAGCTACAGCGCAGTCATAATATTAACTATCTGCTGGCCGGTGATGGTTCCCTGGTGGATGGCCGGCTTTCAGCCTATGAGCGCTAGGGGTTTGCGATGAAGAATTTTATCTATCTCTTTTTGTTGGCAGGCTGCCTTTGGCTCAGTGGCTGTGCGATCAAAGGGGCCGATCACGTTGCTGTGCGCACCGGCTCGCCCGTGGTCCATATCTATCCCATGGGCGGTCACTATGGCCAGGCTTCGGCCCTGGTGTTACCCTTCCAGGTGCCTGCGGGCACACAGCCCTCCTATGGTCAGCAGGTAGGCAGCCTTTTCCATGAGGTCTTCCTGTCAAAACAGACCTTTGCCACTGTCCGTTCTGGTCAGCGTTTTTATGGCAGTATTGACGAGGCCCGGGAGCTTGGGCGTCTGGCCGGGGTCGATCTCGTGGTTGCCGGCCGGATTAATTATGTCATGTCCGGCGGTCAGTTGGGTGGGGCCAGGGTTGATGTCTCCCTGCGGGTGTTGAACGTCAAGAGCGGTAATACGGTCTGGTTTATCAGCCAGGTGATGGACCAGCTCATGGACCATCCCGATGTCTCTCTGCCCAATCGTCTCCTCTCCGTCTTTAATGTCCAGAGGGTGAGAACCTCCACCGGGGCGGCCACCCTGCCCAATATGCTGGCCCATATCGCTGTGGATATGGGCGAGGTCATGGCCGGGGCCCGGCTGGTGAGCCGTAAGATGAGGTAGGGAGAGAGTTTGGCCACGGAATCCACGGAAGGCGAGTGGTGTCGAAGGTCAGGGCTGTTCGGGGTGGCCTTTTTGGTTCGTTTTCGCCCGTTTCACTGGCTGGGTAAACAGTAGCGGAGCGGCGAAAATGAACCAAACAACATTCAAAGCAAGAAAATCAATACTTTGAAGCAGACTTTTCCACGGCAATCCGTGATGAGAAAAAGTTGGTAGAAAGTTGGTAGGGTCAAATCTTTAACCTTGACACTTGGTTGTTTGTGACGTGATGCATGAGGGGGTCAAGGATAAAGATTTGACCCCAGCTCCCGATGATTTAATGGGTGTTTATTTGTAAAATCTTCGCCAATCTGACCCATCCTGTTTGAAGGTTTCCATCCAGGCTTCACTGCCTTCGCACCCAGCTTCAACATGAAGAGCATTATTATCACAAATATAAACAGTCCCAAGCAAAGACCGGCATTTATAGCCGCTCTGTTTAAAGCCGCTAATAGTCTCTAATATAAATTCTTTGCATCTTGCAGGGGTTCCTTTCTCCTCTGTTGCTGAATTAAGTGGAGTCTCAAGTGCAATCGAATTGCTCACTGCTTGTTTATTTTTTAGAGCAATAAAATTTTTGGCACTGTTTTTATTAAATCCTGCATAGATAATTTTATCTGTTTTCTTTTCCGAAACAAAAGAGATTTTTGCGACAGGGAGATATGCAACCCAATATTCATTGTCGGTGCCAGTTAAGGTCTCCGGCATTCCCAATTCTTCCCATTTCTCATAGGGTACTTTCTTGCCAACAAGAGATAGCACCTCCTTCTGGAACTCTGACAGCGAAGCTTTAGCCTCTCGCCAATAGTTAATTAATTCTGGATCTCCAAATTCTAAATATTTTTGTGATCGCGTTATGGCATTTTGATATTTTTTTGAATCTATTTCAGATTTGATGTTTGCTAAAATTTCTAATCGATTAGCATTAAAATGATTTATTTTTTCCTCTTTAATTTCTAAAGATAAAGAATCTGGTGTTCTCTTGCTTGTATTACTAAACTTCCCAACCATACTTCCTACTACTATGATTACGAAAATAACTCCTATTGCCACAAACCAAACATTACCACTTATTTTTTCTGCTTCTTCGTTTTGAGACGAAGGAAATTTTCTTGAAATTTTTGACTCCTTATCAGAATCATTTTGTTCGTTATCTTCCTCCTCATAAGATCTCTGGCACACCTTACAAAGCCCATCTTCGTCCATAACACCAATACAGTTACTATCACGGCATAATATTCTTTTACTAAAATCATTATCTTCTTCTGTGGCGTCATGATTAACCTTGTCGAGCATATTCCCACAACTGCTGCAGAATGAATCATAGGTGTCTATTTCTGTGCCACATTTTGAACAAAACATGTCCACCTCCGAAATGTTATTTGGTCGGCTGATAGTGTAAAAAACACGTCACCTATTTGATCTTTGAAAAGAGAGAGCATCTACAGTACCGTACCCTTTGGGTGACCAAGCTCAAAGGAGGTACATGAGATGCTCCCAGGAGAACAAAGTCTCCCAGAGACCATTTTGATTCCAGATGGCACTGCTGTCAATCGGCTTTTCGCTTACCTATGCCATCAAGCCGACCACAAGGTTTTGCATGATCACGCCCACATGCTACAGGAAATCCAACTACAATGGTTTTCCATGTTGCGATCGGCATTGCAGTGTCCTCGATGCGGTAGCAACAAGTTGATTCGGAAAGGTTGGCGAGCACGTCGTCTTAAAAGTTCTCGCGGTAAAATCAGCTTGATTGTGCTCCAGGCCAAATGCAAAGTTTGCGACAGAACTTTTCGTCCCCTCAATGAACTCATTGGGTTGCCGTTTGCGGTAAGGTTCACGGATGAACTGGTTCAAAAGTCGGTAGAGCTTGGCCTGCAACTGTCTTTTGGCAAGTCGGCAGCAATCGTGAAAAAGTTGACCAAAGGAACCATTTCAGCTGAAGGACTGCGAAGAAAAGTTGCTCAATTAGCAAATTCCTTGTGCCTTCCCAACTTGGTAGCAGGACAGACTGTTCTGGTTGACTCCACCAAAGTGAAGGCCGGCAAAAAACAACGAGGAGCCTCTGTTCACTTAGCGATCACGGCTGAAAAAGGACCTAAGCAAATGGGGCGGCCCAGTATTAAAAAGCGTTTGCTTCACTTGCATGTTGGCGGCGTTCATCGCCTCCACAATGCCTTAGGCATGATGCAACCAGAACGTCTTGTCCACGATGGAGGTGAAGACTATACTGCGGTTTCAAAATATCCACAGAGATGTCGCTGGCATTTAGTCCACCAGCTCAAGCATTATCTCTGGCAAGATGGCGTTCCCCATGAAATTAGAGGGCGTTGCCAAAAAAGTCTTCGGGATGTGCTGTGGGATAACCGCGATGGACAGAAACGACTGGCTACCTATATCAAAGATCTCGAAGAACTTGGCCTCAAAAAATCGGCCACGCACCTTAAAGGTGCCGAAAAAGAAGCATTCACTTTCAAAGAGAAAGGAGGTTTTGCTTTCTCAACAACCTCACCTCTTGAAAGAGAGATGAGGGAGCTCAATCGCCGGGCCGATGTGGGCGCTCGATGGAGCGAAAAAGGAGTTGAGAATGTTTTGAAAGTTCTCTTTCATTATAGACTCAACGCAGGTTCAACAAACCCTATAAGGGTAACTGAGCTGCTCAGGTAACGTGTTTTTGTTGCTATCAATTCTTTAACTTCTTTATTTCTCTACTTTCTCCAGTCTCCTGAATTCTGTCCAATCAATATTCCTTAATCACATCATAGAGGGTGCCGCGCTGGATGGGAGTACGGCCAGCCTCCTTAATGATGTGGACCAGCTCGGGGATGGCCATGGCCTGCTCGGTCTCAGCACCGGCCATATGGGTGATGATCTCCTCCTTGACGGTGCCGTCAACATCATCAGCACCAAAGGAAAGGGCCACCTGGGCCATCTTCGGACCGATCATGACCCAGTAGGCCTTGATATGGGGGAAATTGTCGAGAAATATCCGCGAGACAGCGACATTCTTCAGATCATCAATACCTGAGGAGCGGGAGAGATCGGACATCTCCGTGTTCTTGGGATGAAAGGCCAGGGGAATGAAGGCCAGAAAACCGCCGGTCTCATCCTGGGCCTCACGCAGGGCCGCAAGATGCTCAACACGCTCCTGGGTGGTTTCAATATGGCCATAGAGCATGGTGGCATTGGTCTTTAGCCCCAGACCATGGGCGGTTTTTGCGACCTCAAGCCAACCCTCGCCTGAAAGCTTATCCGGGCAGGTTTTCTCCCGGATACGGGGGCTGAAGACCTCGGCCCCGCCGCCGGGGATAGAATCCAGACCTGCCTCCATGAGGATTTCCAGGGTCTCTTTCACTGACTTGCCGGCAAGCTTGGCAAGATGATCGATTTCAACACAGGTAAAGGCCTGGATATGGATATCCGGCCGTACCTTCTTGATGCCTTTGAGGATATCTATGTAGTAGGAAAAGGGCAGATCAGGATGAATGCCGCCCACCATGTGGACCTCGCTGATGGGCTCATCAAGACGGTCTCGAACCTTGGCAATGGCCTCTTCCACCGTCATCTCATAGGATTTCTCCCCCCCCTTTTCCTTGCCAAAGGCGCAGAACTTACAGAGATTGGTGCAGACATTGGAGTAGTTGAGATGCTGGTTATAGATAAAATAGGCCCTGTCGCCATTCTTTCGTTCCCGCACCATATTGGCCAGATAGCCCACGGCCAGCAGATCAGGACACTCATAGAGACGAACTCCCTCCTCATTAGTGATGCGTTCACCGTTCTTAACCTTGTCAAGAATATCGCCCAATCCTGCCTTAATGACTAACGATTCCATTTCTCTATCTTTGTTGAATTATTAATGTATCAGGTAAAACCCGTTCACCACTTTCTGCCACGGAATCCACGGAACACACAGTAACAAAAAAACTTCCGTGCCTTCAGTGGATTCCGTGGAAAAAAACCTTATATTTGCCTATTTACCAACAGGCCGCAAACCATCCTTTAACACCATGAGCAGTTCCGCCACCCTCTCCTGGAGTTTTTGATCACTCAAACCTGCCAAATCAAGACCGCAATCAAGATAAGGGCGGGCATAGGCCTGCAGAAAGCGATCAATGGCGGCATCGAGCATGAAGATGACCATTTCCACACCAATATCATCACGAATGATGCCTTGGTCCTGGGCGGCCTGGCAATGGGGGCCAAAATACTCTTGGGAGAAGAGACGGACCTCGGCCAACAACTCCTCCCGGTGCGGGACCTCCTGTTCAAAGAGAACCCGAAGATACATCTGGAAATATTGAGGATAGCTGTCAATAAACCTCAGACCAGCCACAAGGATGGCGTGGACAAGATCAAAAAAATCAGCCTTGGTGGCGGTTGCCTCTTTGACCGTCTCCTTAACCTTGCCGATAAAGCGGCCAAAGACAAAGAGGAAAAGTCCTTCCTTGCTGCCAAAATATTGAAACAGAGAGCCCTTGGATATCCCGGCAACCTTAACGACGTTATTGCAGCTCGCCTTCTGGTAGCCCTGGGAGGCAAACTCAAAGATGGCGGCCTTGATAATGGCCTGCTGCTTATCGTCCGCTAATTTGGCAAAGGTGCCCTTTTCAAGTTCCTGAAAATCCATAATATGACCAGGTGGTCATATTAGCTCTTTTGAATGGGATGGCAAGGGAAAACAGAATTACCAGGGGATAAAGTAGAACTTGGAATAATCATCTTCCCCCTCACCCTAACCCTCTCCCCAAGGAGAGGGGATTTTGAGCTCCCTCTCCCTGAGGGAGGTAAGCGAACGAAGAGAGACTCCGGAGGGCTGGGGTGAGGGGCATACCATCAGTAAACAAAAAGAGGGAAAATCAAAACCAGGGGAAAAACATCCGGGAGCGCTTTTGGTAGGAGGTATAATCGGAAAAATGGCGGGCCAGAAGCTCCTCTTCGATACGGAGTTTGAGATAGAGAACCAGCCACAGGACAAAGAAGGCGGCCAGGCGCAGCCAACTGAAGGTGATGAGGAGCAGTCCCAGGCCGGCAAGAAGAATGCTGGCATACATGGGGTGCCTGATATAGCGGTAGGGGCCGTGGGTGACAAGAATAGCCCCCTCCTTAATTGCCGGGCGGATATGAAAATGGCCAAGGCGCATCACCCTGATGGCCCAACCAGCCAACAAAAGGGAGGCAAACAGAAAAGGAAGGGCCAAAAGGCGCAGATCCAGCCAATGGGTGCTTCCTGCCAGCAGGACGAGAAGAATAAACTGGCAACCAACCAGAAACCCTCCATGCTCCTTTTTCACAACCCCACCTCCCGGACCCAGGCAACCAATCTTTTCATGCCCTCAGCAGTAGACACCTTGGGGGTGTAGGGCAGAATCCCCTGGGCCTTTTTGATGGAAAACCAGTGGGATTTAGCGAGCTGCTCCGCCACAAAACGGGTCATCTTGGGCTCCTGCTTTTTACGCAGAAGGCCATAAACTTTCTCCAGGACAAAACCGATGGCATAGGCCTTATCAAAGGTAATGGATTTGGCCACCGGCGGGATGGCGAGCTGGATAAAGAGATCATTAATCCACTCCCAGAGCTTGACCGGTTCGCCCTGGGAGATAAAAAAGGCCTCACCTGCGGCTGTGCCGTAACACTCTAAATTGACGGCGGCCTGGATATGGGCATCCACCACATTATCAATATAGGATATATCCACCTTATTATTGCCATTGCCGACGATCTTCAAAGCACCGGATCGACCACGTTCAATGAGGCGGGGAATGAGATTTGTATCGCCAGGCCCCCAGACCAGATGGGGGCGCAGGGCCGTGGTTCGCAACAGTGGGCTATTGGCCTCAAGGACAAGGATTTCCGCCATGATCTTGCTGCGGGCATAATGACAGAGAACATCAGTGGCATAGGGGGTCGTTTCATCAACACCGCGCAGATGACCGCGATTAAAGACAACACTGGGGGTGCTGGTATAGACCAGCCGGGAGACGAGATTTTCCTGACAGGCGGCAAGGACATTCTCCGTACCCCTGACATTAATGCCGAAATATTCGCCCCAGCTTCCCCAGACTCCGGCCTTGGCAGCTACATGGAAGACCGTGTCAATATTATTGCAGGCCCGAACCATGAACTCCCTATCGCGGATATCACCCACCAGGCAAAGGCCGCCCAGCTCTTCAACGGCAGGATAACGATGTCGGCCAACCACCACCGTACGGATCCCCATCTTACAGAGGGCCCGTACAACACCAAGGCCGACAAATCCCCCCCCTCCTGTGACAAGAACGTTTTTCATTTTTTAGTGCCTTACTGAAAAAAGACAGCCGTAAAAAACAAGGGCCTAAAACAACTTGTTTTAAAACAAGGATCTGCATCTATTACCAAGGCACTTATCCCTTCCACTATTATGAGGGTTAGTGCCTTACTGAAAAAAGACAGTCATAAAAAACAAGAACCTAAACAACTTGTTTTAAAATAAAGATCTGCATCTATTACCAAGGCGCTTATCCCTTCAACTATATGAGGATTAGGCCTTACTGAAAAAAGACAGACGGGTATGATGAATGACTATCAGTTACTTTTTTTAGCCACGGAACCCACGGAAGGCACTGAACTTTTTTATCTTTCCGCGTATTCCGCGTATTCCGTGGCAATCAGCTTTACAAGGTGTGGACGGATCCGCCATCTCTATCAGCTGAGCTTGCCAGCCGCCCAGACGGCCAGCTTCTCCCTGAAAATCTTGGCATTATGACGAATATCCACCGGAAAGGCCGGGTGGAAAATAATCTCATCTATGCCACGGGTCACCTTATTTTGCAGGCCAAGGACCCGCAACTCCATGGCCAACCTTTTTTTGTTATAGTTGCTATCCCGGCATTCAACACAAAGCACCGGGGTCTGACGCCCCACCGGCCCCACCCCTACCAGGGCGGTGCGATGGACAGCCCCGTGGACATTATAAATTGCCTCGCAGGGGATGGTGTAAAGCGGCCCCTTGGCAGTCAGA
>JAUVQZ010000248.1 GCA_030597865.1 Pseudomonadota bacterium
GTCTCTGTGTCTTTGTGTTTGCAAAGATGGTTAGCCGCGACTTTGAAGGCTGACATCCTCCCTCTCCCAGGCCTTTGCTCCGTGGTTTCCGTGGCACAAACAAAATCATTCCCACAAATAGACGAAGAGCCTTTTTTTGTCTTAGCCTCCAGAACTGGTCAAGCCGGCCTGGTGAAGGTGATCTGCTCTCCTGGGTCGTTTAGCCATGGCAAAGACCCATTTTTTTGTTGAGCGCCTCTTTCTGGGCCCATATTTTCTCAAGGGTCAGATCTCCAGCTCGCCATTGCGGTAATCATAAAAATGATGGTGAGAAGTGTTTCTTGGTATATACTTTTTTTGATATTTTTCAATCAGCAAACCCGGAGGTTCCATGAGGATATGTTCAGCTGCCCAGATGCGTTTTCTAGATGCGACAACCATTGACGAGAATATCGTTTCCGGTCTTGAGTTGATGGAGAGGGCCGGCCAGGGGACCGTTGATTTGATGGTCGATTATTTTGGGGACTGCAAGGGGCAGAGGATCGCGGTTTTTGCCGGGCCCGGTAATAATGGCGGGGACGGCTTTGTCATGGCCCGCCATCTCCATGGGCTTGGCGCTGAGGTCAACGTCTATCTTCTGGTCAGCCCCGGGAAGATTGGCGGTGATGCGGCTGTCAATTTTAGGCTTCTCCCCAAGGGGATTGTCTGCACACCTCTTCCTGATGAAGAGTCGGTCAGGGCCCTATCCCTGCAAGGCGATGTCATCGTCGATGCCCTTTTGGGTACGGGGCTGAGTCGAGGGGTCGGCGGTGTCTTTGCCCGGGTTATCGAACTCATTAATAATGCCCGGATCCCGGTTGTGGCCGTGGACATCCCTTCCGGCCTGAATGCCGACAGCGGCGTGCTCTGGGGCTGCTGCGTCAAGGCAGATCTCACTGCCACCTATGGCCTGCTGAAATCCGGCCTTGTCCAGTATCCCGGGGCCGATTATGTCGGTCATCTTGAGGTGGTTGATATCGGCATTCCTCCTGCAGTGGTTGAGCGCGCTGGCATCAACTCCCTTTATGTCCTTGGGGAGGTGGCAACAGGTTTTCTGCCCCGCCGAAAAAACATGGGCCATAAGGGCAGTCATGGCCATGTCCTGGTCCTTGCCGGTTCACGGGGCAAGACAGGTGCAGCTGTTCTGGCCAGTGAGGGGGCGCTCCGCAGTGGTGCTGGCCTGGTGACCCTCTGTGTGCCTGAGAGGTTGAGTCCCATTTTTGAGATCCATTGTTTGGAGGCCATGACAATGGCCGTGGCCGGTCTGGATGGCTATGCCCTGGCAAACAATGACTATCAGCAGATTGCCCAGGCAGCTATGGGCAAGGGATGTCTGGTGGTGGGGCCTGGGCTCGGCACGGCCCCGCAAACAGCTGCACTGGTTAACCAGGTGGTGAGAACTTTGCCGCAACCCCTGGTCGTTGACGCAGATGCCCTTAATACCCTTGAGCTTGCGGGTCTGGTGCCTGGCCGGGGGGATCTGGTTCGCATTCTCACCCCCCATCCCGGTGAGATGGCCGGGTTGACCGGTCTCAGCGTGGCAGAGGTGCAAGCAGATCGCCTCCAGGTTGCCGCTGGTTTTGCCCGGGAGCATGGGGTGGTCGTGGTGCTAAAGGGGGCGGCAACCGTGATTGCCGGCCCGGATGGCCGGCTTGCCATTAACTCCAGCGGCAATAACGGTATGGGGACTGGCGGTATGGGAGATGTTCTTGCCGGTCTTATTGCCGGCTTGGTTGCCCAGGAGGTAGAGGCCTTTCAGGCCGCCTGTCTGGCCGTCTATGCCCATGGCCGGGCTGGTGATATCCTGGCTGAAACAGGCCCCTATGGCTATCTGGCCTCGGAGCTGGCTGCTGGCTTACCCCAGGTTTGGGCGGAGTTGCGGCTGGGGGCTGCTTCTAGGTAACAAGGCAGGTTGTTTAGGCTGTAGGCTGTTAGGTCTAGGTCTCAACAACGATTACTGAGGGTTTGCTGTCCCTAACAGCCTTCAGTCTAATCAGCTACAGCCTCTCTACTCCGAATAAATGCCGAGCGTCTTGGCTAAGGTGCTGAATAGTTTACCCTCAGGCTATCTTATGCCTTTTGCCGTGGGGCAGTCAGCTCAACCGGCACCAGGCCCCGGACCGAATTTCCCAGGTAGAGGGTGGCTCCCGGCGCGCTGAGATCCTCAGCCAAAAGGATCTTTTCCCTGACCTGGTCCGGGAAGGCGGCCAGGAGAGAGCCCCGAAAGACACCGGGCAAGAGTCCGGAGCTGACCGGTGGTGTGAAGAATATGCCCCCTTTTTCAACAAAAATATTGGTGATCGCCCCTTCAGTAATTTCTCCCCGTTCATTTGTGAAAATAATATCCAGATAACCCTCTCCACTTGCCTCCTTCCAGAGCCGGTCATAGGTGTGGCGCTGGGTTGTCTTGTGGTAGAGAAAGATGTCAGAGGAATCAGTGGACTCTGGGGCCAGACATGTTTTTTGCAGGGAGTGGCCGCTGGCTGCGGGCGGCAGCCCGAGGTTGTTCGGCAGGGGGCAGGGGGTATGGGAGATGGTTGACCTGCCCTCCCTGTCAAGTAGGAGGCGAACTCTGGCGGCTTTGTCGGCAAGTTGATTCTGATAGCTGCTAAGGGCGGCTTTGATCTCCCCTTTGTCCAGCCAATAGCCAAAATAACGGGCAGAGGCGTGGATTCTTTCAAGGTGCTGGTCAAGGAGCCAGTAGCCTTGCTCCTGCGACCAGAGCATGGTCTCAATGAGCTGAAAGTCCTGGCGCGGTTTGCTGAGGAAATGGCCCTTTAACAGGCATTCCTGCCATTCCTCTTCGGCAACGGAGTCAGCGACAATCCCTGAGCCGATCCCCATTTTCCCCTTTTTGCCATCAAGGACCACGGTGCGGATGGGCACGTTGAACTGGGCGTCGCCGTTGGGGGCCAGATAGCCGATGGCACCCGTGTAAACGCCCCGGTGATCTGTTTCAAGCTCATGGATAATCTCCATGGTTCTAATTTTCGGAGCACCTGTAACCGACCCGCAGGGTAACAGGGCCTTGAAGAGCTGGGCAAGGGGGAGATCGGTGGCGGTTTTGGCGGTGATGGTGGAGGTCATCTGTAATAATGTTTCATAGGTCTCAACATCAAAGAGGGATTCAACCTCCACCGAGCCCATGGTCGCTAGTCTACCCAGATCATTGCGGAGCAGATCGACGATCATGACATTTTCAGCCCTGTTTTTTTCATCGTTTTGTAAGGTCAAGGTTAGCTGCCGATCTTCGTTCAAGGTTGAGCCACGTCGGCTGGTGCCCTTCATTGGTCGCACCGTGCAGATACCCTCTTCCTTGCGGAAAAAAAGTTCAGGAGAAAAGGACATGATACGCTGCTCGCCATGGCAAAGATAGGCACTGTAACTCACCAGCTGATTACGGCGGAGTTGTTGGTAAAGCTCATCTGCGGAGCCCAGAAAGTCAAAGAGAAGTCTTAGGGTGTAGTTGACCTGGTAGGTGTCGCCAGCCTCTATATAGGACTTGATTTTGGCTATGTTGCCCTCATAGGCCTCCTGA
>JAUVQZ010000211.1 GCA_030597865.1 Pseudomonadota bacterium
AGGATCAAAGGGGCAGGGCGGGAGAATGTTTGCCGAATGTAGCTGCGGTATCCCTTATAGCCACCGGCCAGACGCTGGCAGTCCATGCCGCTGAACCTCATCAGTTCGCAGACGCTTTCACTGCGCATGCCGCCCCGCCAACAATAAATAAGGGGGGGCTGGCCGCCATGTTCTCTGATCTCCCTGACCAGAAATGCCAGCTTGGGGCCGACAAACTGTAACCCCTTATCAAGGGCGGCCTGGCGACCCACCTGTTTATATAAGGTGCCCACCGTGGCCCGCTGCTCATTGCTGAACAGGGGCACGTTATAGGCCCCTGGTATATGGCCCTCCTGAAATTCGTCAGGGGAGCGGACGTCTATGAGCTTGGGGGGAGATGCCCAGGAGATGGCGGCGGCCTCAACCAGGGCCTTGTTCGCCACAGACCCATCAGATCCCTCAACCATAGACGGCAGCTCCAATGTCCTTGCCGAGTTTTTCCAGGGCGGCAATGGTTTCCGGGGAGTCTTCCAGTTGATTGATGCCCATCTTTTCGATGCTGGCATCCGGCCCATAGATCATTTTGAGACCGGAAACAGAACATTGACCGTTATCTCCGCAATTGACACAGGGTACATTGCCCATGACGTTGACCGCGCCGACAAAATTCATTTCTTCCTCCATCATATAACTCTGGATGGCACCAACGCCTAGTTCGCCGGCCGGGGGCATGCCTTCCAGACCAGGAGGAATTGCCGAAGTAACGATAGCTGCCCCGGGTTTGCCGGCCATGAGACCGTGGCGATGACGCAGGGGGTATAGGCGTTCCATAAAGGCCTTGGTGCGACTGTCGATGGATGAGTAGGGGGGCCAACCGGCAATAATCCGGGCATTAGCCTTATAGACCTTTTCCGCCAGCATGACCCCGTCATCCTTGATCACGCATTTATTCGTGTCAATACAGCCGAGGCAGGCATCGCAGGGCCCCACGGTATAGTCGCTTAATTTGATGAACTCTGTTTGATGACCCGTTGCTGCAAGGGCAATTTGCAGGGCACGATCAGTATTGCTGTTTTTTAAGGGTGATCCGGAAACACCGAGAATTTTTATAACCACAAGAACCTCCTTTCGGGACTGTGCAAAAAAACAAGTAAGATTGTGGCTCTTGTTTTCTTACAGACCCATAGTAATCGAGGCGGCATTGTAAACCTGTGGGGGCGGCTCGTCAATACAGAGGTCAGAGAGCCATTGAGAAACGCGCTCTTTTGCATTCCTGGCCGGTACATCGAGGCCTTGGATGAGAGTTTTAGGCAGGGAAAGGGATGGTTAGATTACCAGACGCCCTGGATGACCTGCTGGCAGCTTCCACACCGGCCCTCCTGCATCTTAATTGCCCTGGTACTCATGCCGTAGCGGCTGATAATCTCAGTCCCACAATTGGGGCAATAGGTGTTTTCGCCCCCCTCACCCGGGATATTTCCCTCGTAGACAAAGCTAAGGCCCTCCTTAAGGCCAATATCCCGAGCCTTGCGTAGGGTCTCCACCGGGGTGGGAGGTCGGTCCGTTAGTTTATAGGTGGGATAGAAGGCCGTGACATGCCAGGGAATGGTAGGGTCGACATCCTTGATGAAGCGGGCCAGTTGCTGTAGTTCTGCACTGGAATCGTTGAGTCCGGGAATAAGGAGGGTGGTGACTTCAACCCATACCCCCAGTTCATGCATGAGACGGACATTATCCAGCACTGGCTGGAGGCGGGCCTTGCATATCTTCTTGTAGAATCCATCGCTGAAGGCCTTGATATCGATATTAATGCCATCCAGCACTGGGGCAAGATGGCGGCTGACCTCCGGGGTCATGTAGCCATTACTGACAAAGACGTTTTTCAGGCCTTGTTCATGGGCCAGGACGCAGCAGTCATAGGCGAACTCGTAGAAAATGGTGGGCTCGACATAGGTATAGCTGATACTGGCGCTGCCAGCACTTAGGGCCGCCCCAACAACCTGCTCAGGACTCCTGGTATTTCCGGTTATTTCACCTGCTGACAGATGGGGGTACTGGGAGATCTGGTAGTTCTGGCAATGCTGGCAATGGAAGTTGCAGCCCACCGTGGCAATGGAGTAGGAGGTGGTGCCGGGCAGGAAATGAAAGAGGGGCTTTTTTTCAATGGGATCAGTATTACCGGAAACCAGGCGGCCATAGACCAGGCTGTAGAGCTTGCCGTCCTGGTTTTCCCGCACCCCGCAGATGCCCCGTTTGCCCGGTTTGATCTGGCAACGATGGTTACATAGGCCGCAGATAGTCTTGCCATCTGCAGCAGCTGAGTAAAAGAGAGCTTCTTTCATTTTTCGACTCCAGGGCTATGGGGCAGCGAAGAAATGATATCAATCAATACAGGCATTGGTAATGCTGCACTCTTTTACCAGCCATGGCAAATCTTATCGTGATTAAAGCGATCCAGGCAATAATAAGTTTGTTGTATGGGGTTCTTTTTAAGAATTAGTGCGACTTGCAGGGGGAGCAGCTTGGGAGTTGTCTAATATGAGATGTCTACGTTCTAAGCGCCAGGGCAGGGGAGAGACGCTGTGTGGAGAGCTCATGACTCAATTTACGCTTTTTTTGCCTTATTGGCCAGCTGGCCGCAGGCAGCCGAGATATCATCCCCTCGGCTGGTGCGGATCAGGACCGTATAGCCGGCCTTACGCAGGATGTCCTGGAAGGCGTAGGTGCGGTTCCGGCTCGGCTTTTTATAGGGCAGTTCCGGGGCCTCGTTACAGGGCAGGAGGTTGATCTTGCAGGGGATGCCGCGCAGCAGCTCGGCCAGCTTGCGGGCATCATCATCCGAATCATTGATGTCGGCCAGGAGGATGTACTCAAACATAAGGCGCTTGCGGGTGGGCAGGGGGAAGTTGCGGCAGGCCTCCAGGACCTCAGCGATGGGGTAGGTGCTGTTCACCGGCATGATGCGGCTGCGCACCTCGTCGTCAGCGCCATGCAGGGAGATGGCCAGGTTGACGCTGATGCGCTGGCCCAGCTCGACGATCTTGGGGGCCAGGCCGCAGGTGGAGACCGTGGTGCGGCGGCTGGAAAAGTCCAGGCCCATCTCGTCCATGATGATCTCCAGCGAGGTGATCAGGTTGTCGAAGTTGGCCAGGGGTTCACCCATGCCCATAAAGACCAGGTTGCTGATTCTTCCCTTGTCCCCACGGGCCGCCATATCGGCCTGCACCGCGCAGATCTGACCGACAATCTCGGCCGGGCTCAGGTTGCGCTTAAAGCCCATGGTGCCGGTGAGGCAGAAGTTGCAAGCCATGGCGCAGCCCACCTGGGAGGAGATGCACAGGGTGTTGCGCTCATCCTCAGGAATGAGGACGCTTTCGATCATCATGTCATCATGAAGCTGCAGGCCATACTTGATGGTCTTGTCTTGGGAGACCTCGCGCACAGCAATGGGCAAGGAGCTGATAAGGGCAATATCCTTTAACTCCTCGCGGAATTTCTTGGCAAGATCGGTCATCTGGTGGAAATCTACAATGCCCGGCCGGTAGATCCATGCAAAGATCTGCCTGGCCCGGAACGGGGAGTGACCTAGGGAGGTGATCCACTCTTGGAGCTGGTCCCTGCTGAGATTTTTGAGGTCGATCTTGTCTGTGGTCATCAATGGCTTGCGTTTAATGGGTTAGTCGTTAAAATCTCAATACCTTTGTTTGCTCATACCTGTCAAGAAACCATTGCCTGTCCTGTGGCCACTCTGCCCATGAGGTATCCATGAAAAAAACGTGCCCCGTCATCATCCCCCTGTTGGCCTGTCTCTTTCTGCCATCGTGCACGTCTCTTTTTGGTATGAATATTGATGAGGATATCTCCCTCAATCTCCTGCCTGCCTGGGAAACAGAGGCCGTTTTTGACAACCCGGACTCGGTGGTTTTTGATCCAATTGCCAAGATACTGATCGTCTCCAATATCAACGGCAAAGCCATGAAGAAAGATGGCAATGGCTATCTGAGTAAGGTTGCCCTAAACGGCGTGGTGCTTGACCGGCAATGGTTGACCGGCTTTGACGCCCCCAAGGGTATGGCCCTGCAGGGTAACACCCTCTATGTCGCAGATATTACCAGCCTGGCCGTCATTGATCTCACCTCCGGCCTGATCCAAAAATATCCGGGCCAGGGTGCAAAATTTCTCAATGATGTTACCATCGATAATAAGGGCAGGGTGTATGTCTCCGATCTCTACACCGATACCATCTATATCTTTGCCAACGATGAACTCAGGGTCTGGCTCCGTGATAAACGCCTGGCCTCGCCAAACGGCCTTTTTGTCGAAGATAACACCCTCTATGTCGGCAGTTGGGGGGTGCGGAAATGCGCCCTTGAGACAGAGGTGCCCGGTCATCTGCTCCCGATTGATCTGGACAGCAAGAAGGTCAGTGATGTAGGATCCGGCTCCCCCCTGGCCAATCTCGACGGCGTCGAGGGCCTGGGGTCCCGCGGTTTTCTCGTCACTGACTGGCAGCAGGGCTCCCTTATCCACCTGAGCCGTGGGGCGGAAATTATTGAGACCATCACCCTTGCTCAAGGATCTGCCGATCTGGAGGTCCTGCCGGAAGATTGGGAGCTTGTGGTGGTGCCCATGATGAAGGATAATGTCCTAAGGGCCTTTACCCTGCCGATTGCCAAAGAGGCTTCTTTCTAAAAAGATTGCCAGGGTCGCCAGTCAATCGATATAGTGAGACGATCATTAAGTTATTTTTCAAGGTGAGTTGCTGATGTCTTCTTCTGAAGAAGAAAATGAA
>JAUVQZ010000094.1 GCA_030597865.1 Pseudomonadota bacterium
GGTTGGTCATTCTGAGCGACGGCGCTGGTTCCATGAAACCCATCAGGAGGTGGCCAACAAGGTTCGCGAGGCCATGGCCGTGGGGATAACCCCCATTGTCTGCATTGATCAGCCCTATGCCCGAGCCCAGTTTGCCGCCCTTTCTGACCATGAGCTGAGTAATATTATCGTCGGCTATGGGCCGGCGGAGGCTGTTGGTGTTGATATTGCCCCTTCACCCCAGAGGGTGCAGCAGGGCATTGGCAGGATTCAGGCCATGGTGCCGGGCACTACCCTGCTGTACGGTGGCTCGGTTCATGGAAAAAATGCCGCTGAGTATATGAAAATCCCCGGCCTGTCCGGCCTCATGGTGGCCACGGCCAGCCTGGGGCCTGAAGAATTTGCAGGGATCTGTCAACAGGTTGCTGAAAGCTGCCCTTTGCCAGGCCCCGAGACCGGCCCCTGAGCCTGGCAAAGGGTGCGCGTTCAGGGTTGGCTGGCAAGGAAAAAATAATATGACACCTGGAGAAAGGAGGAAGGCGCTGTGGCAAAGGAGATAAGAACCATCGATCAAAGGTCGATATGGGATGACGCCCGCCAGATGCTGGCCAAGGCAGAGAAGGACGGCGTGGAAACGGCCTGGGATCGCCTGGACCAGCAAAGCCCCCACTGCCAGTTTGGCGAAAGCGGTGTCTGTTGCCGACTCTGCACCATGGGGCCCTGCCGAATCAGCAAAAAAGCGCCCCTTGGCGTCTGTGGTGCGGATGCCGATGTCATCGTGGCCCGCAACTTCGGCCGATTTGTGGCCGGCGGCTCTGCCGGCCATTCCGACCATGGCCGGGACTGCATCGAGGCCCTTTATGAGGTGGCCCATGGCAAGACCGAGGACTACACCATCAAGGATGAGGCCAAGCTGCGGCGTATTGCAGCTGAGCTTGGTATTGCTGAACAGGGCCGGGACACCCTGGAGGTGGCCAAGGACCTTGTTGAGGAGTTTTACTCTAATTACGGAAGCAGGCGCGACGAGGTTTCCTTTCTCTGCCGGGTGCCCCAGGGCCGCAAAGATATCTGGCAGAATCTTGGCATGACGCCCCGGGGCGTGGACCGGGAGATTGCCGAGATGATGCACCGCACCCACATGGGGTGCGACAACGATACCGCCAACACCATGCTCCACAGTGCCCGCACCTGCCTGGCCGACGGCTGGGCCGGGTCGATGATTGCCACTGAGATTTCCGATATCCTCTTTGGCACCCCCATGCCGCGCCTATCCATGGCCAACCTCGGCGTCATCAAGGAGGACCAGGTAAATATCCTGGTTCATGGCCATAACCCCATTGTCTCGGAAAAGATTGTTGAGGCGGTGAATGATCCCGAGCTCATTGCCCTGGCCAGAGAGAAGGGGGCAAGCGGTATCAACCTGGCCGGACTCTGCTGCACCGGCAACGAGCTCATGATGCGCCAGGGCGTGCCCATGGCCGGTAATCATCTGATGACCGAACTTGCCATTGTCACCGGCGCGGTGGAGCTCATTGTCGTGGATTATCAATGCATCATGCCCAGCCTGGTGACGGTGGGCAATTGCTACCACACCAAGATGGTGACCACCGCGGACAAGGCCAAGTTCAGCGGTGCCGAACATGTCAGGTTTGAGATGGCTAACGGCATGGCCCAGGCCCGCAAGGTGGTGAAGATGGCCATTGACCGCTATGCCATGCGCGACAAGGCCCGGGTCCAGATTCCCCAAGGGCCGGTGGAGATGATGACCGGCTTCTCCAACGAGGCCCTGCTTACGGCCTTGGGCGGCAGCCTAACCCCCCTGATAGATGCCATCAAGGCCGGTAAGATCCGCGGTGCCGTAGCCATTGTCGGCTGTAATAATCCGAAATACCAGCAGGATTACGGCAACGTTAACCTGGCCAAGGAGTTGATCAAAAGGGACATTCTGGTGCTGGTCACCGGCTGCGTTACCACGGCCACCGCCAAGGCAGGTTTACTGATGCCTGAATCCATCAGCCAGGCAGGGCCGGGACTTCAGGAGATCTGCGGCGCCCTGGGCATCCCGCCGGTTATCCATATGGGCCGCTGTGTGGATAACGCCCGGATTCTCCAGCTTGCCGCCATGTTGGCCAATGAGCTTGGAGTGGATATTTCCGACCTGCCCCTGGCCGGCTCGTCGCCGGAGTGGTATTCGGAAAAGGCGGCGGCCATCGCCACCTATTGTGTGGCCTCCGGCATTTACACCCACCTCGGCCATCCCCCCAACATCACCGGCTCAAAGCTTGTGACCAACCTGGCCCTCAAGGGCCTTGATGACCTGGTGGGCGCCTGTTTTATGGTGGAACCCGACCCCTTTAAGGCCGCAGAACTCATTGATGAGAGGATCAAACAGAAACGCACGGGTCTGGGGTTACCTGGTTGACCAGGACCAGCCTGATCTGGATTTACCAAGCCCCCTTTGCTTCATGGAAGGGGGCTTTTCTTTTGGAGTACAGTGGAAGGTTCAGGGCTGGTTTCTTACTCCATCCGGCCCTGAACCTGTCCGAAGGCGGTGCCCAACACAACAATATACAGACCAAAAACATGATGACAACAAGGCTTAGCCTGGCACCCCTTCCGGGCCCTTGGCCCCGTGCTGGAGGACAATGGTGGCCAGGCTGACCACAATGACCCCGGGCAGGATAATGGCCGATGGCAGCCCCTTGCCAAAGGTCCAATTAATCAAAAGGACAAAGGCCGGATAGAAATAGCTATAGGCCATGACCCGGGTGGGCCCCAGATACAGGGTGGCGGTATGGGAGAGATAAAAGGTGATGATTGTCGAGAACACGGCCAGATAAACAATACCGGCCCACACCGTGGTTGACACCTCCTGCCACTGGACATCGGCCAGGCGGGGAATGGAGAGGAGCAGCAGCCAACCCATGCCGGTGACCAAGACCCAGAAGGTCATCACCACCATGGATTCCTGGCGATGAAATGTCTTTACCAGCGGCGTGTAGGCGGCCATGAGAAAGCAGCCGGCCAGAAAGAGCAGATCGCCATGGTTGACATCAAGGGTCAGCAGGCGGGCCACATCTCCCTGGAAAATAACCCAGAGTGCGCCCACCATGCCGCAAAAGAGGGCCAGCAATCGGTGGCGCCCCAGGCGTTCACCCAGAAAAAGGGCGCTGTAGATACCGGAGATGCCCGGCACCATGGTGAAGATAATACTGGTATTGATCGCAGTGGTGTAACGCAGGGCCTCGAACATGCACCAGAAAAAACCAACGGTGCTGGCGCTGACCAGGCTATAGCCCCCCAGCTGCCCCAGGCTGGGACGAAAATGCCTGTAACGCCACAGGATAAAAGGGGCGAGGCAGAACACCGCCACCACGTAGCGCACCAGGAGCAGCACAGCCGGATCCAGGCCGTGGGTGATGGCCTCGCCCACGGTGAAGGAACCCGACACGATCATGGCGGCAAAGAGCATGAGGCTGTGGATCAGCCACAGGGGGAGCCCGTTATGGGGGGAGGAGTCCCGGCGGGCGTTTGCCCTCAAAGATTTTTTTTGCAGCTGCTCTGTCACCGGGGATTCTCAAAAAAGACGTAGGAGGTCGAATAGTCGCTGAACTCGAAATAGACCTTTTTTTCGTCCCTATCCTCCACCCCGTTAAGATTGGCATCGAGAATACCATAGCCAAAACGATAGGGCCGGGCTCCGGCGCCATCGGTGGAGGAGGCAGTGGTCAATTTGTCGATCTTTAAAAAGCGTTTGACCAGCTTATCACCGGCATAGATCTCAAGAACGCCGTCAGTCCCTGTCCAGTTCTGGACGGCACGGCCAATCTTGTTTTGCGTCTCCTGGGTGCATCCTGCCGCAAAAAGGAGAATAACAATAAGGGTGGCGGCTAATCGCATGGCTCTTTCCTCTGGTTGAAGGTAATGGCATAAAAAGTGCCTTAGAAATACCGCAAAGGGGGAGGAATAGCCAGGGGAGAAACATGGGGCCGCAAAAAGGGGACTGGATTAACGAAAAATATTGTCCAAGTGGTGTGGACAGATTAAATAAAGGGCGCGTCCCCCCCCTTACCATCCCCCCATACGGCCCTGCCCCCATGACCCCAAAACTGCTCATCACCCTTGTCTCCCTGGTTTTCTTCATGCCAGGCTGCGGCCAGTCTCCAGATACCCTGGCCAAGATCAAAGAGGCGGGGGAGCTTGTGGTCGCCACTCGTAATAATGCCAACTGCTACTATCATTATCAGGGAGAGCCTGTTGGTTTCGAGTATGACCTGGCCAAGGCCTTTAGCAATTATCTCGGGGTCAAGATCACCCCCAAGGTTGTGGAGTGGGAATCTCTTCTTACCGCCATTGCCACAGATCAGGTCCATATGGCTGCGGCCGGACTGTCCATAACTCCCGGGCGTCAGAAGTTGGTTGATTTTTCAGATCCCTACCTTGAGGTCCAACCCCAGATCATAGTGCACCGCAGCGGCGTCAAAATCGACCGGCTGGCAGACCTCTACGGACAGGAGATCCACGTACGCCAAGGCACCACCTACCAGGAGATCCTTGAGGATCTTAACAAAAAACTCCCCAGTGATATCAAGATAGTCCTCCACAACGATGTCCCCACCGAAGAACTCATCCGTCAGGTTTCCAGCCGTAAGATCCCCATTACCATGGCAGACTCCAACATCGCCCTTCTCAACCAGCGTTATCATCCTGACATTGAATTGGCCCTTGATCTTGGCCCGGATCACTCCCTGGGCTGGGCATTTAAGAAGGGGGACAGCCGCTTCAATGCCCAAATTAACGAGTTTCTCACCTTTGCCAAGGAAAGCGGCCTCTATGACAATATCTACAACCGTTATTATAACGATGGCCACATCTTTGATTATGTGGATCTGCAGGTCTTTCATCGCCGCCTGCGCAGCCGGTTGCCGCGCTATGCCGGTCTGATCAAAAGGGAGGCCGAGGCCAACGATTTTGACTGGCGCCTGATCACGGCCGTGATCTACCAGGAGTCCCACTTTAACCCCCGGGCCCGCAGCCATACCGGGGTGCGGGGGTTGATGCAGGTTACCAGGGATACGGCCCGCAGGATGGGGGTCAATAACCGCATAGACCCGAATAAAAACGTCCATGCCGGGGTGAAGTATCTTCGGACGCGCTATGACTACTGGTCCCACATCAATGAACCGGATCGGACAAAATTTGCCCTGGCCAGCTATAATATCGGCCTCGGTCACGTCCGTGATGCCCAAAAAATTGCCCTCGAGCTGGGGCTGCCCCCTGACAAATGGTCTGGTATCCAGCAGACCCTGCCGCTGCTGCGGGAAAAAAAATATTACCAAAGGAGTAAGCACGGTTACGCCAGGGGTACAGAGCCGGTACTGTACGTCAGCAGGATCTTTACCTATTACGATATCCTGCGCCAAAAGGATCTTGACTGGCTGCCCGTTGAACTGGCCCCTGACCAGAACAAAAGGCTGATAAAGAAACCATCAGCCCCTTAAACGCCCCCTCGGGATGCCGTGACTCCAAGACCTTAACACGTCACCCATGGGCGGGTTGACCAATCAACATGCCAGGCAATTTCAGACTGTGACCTTTGCCACAAACCCATTAATTCTACCACCACCTTCACAGAAGATTATGGAATTTCTACATACAGCATCCTTTACAAATAGTGTCTGGGTGGGCAGCGCCTTTCTCCTTGGCTTTGCCTTTAAGCGGCTCAACCTGCCGCCCATGCTCGGCTTTCTCCTCTCCGGGTTTGTCATGAACCTTCTGGGCTTGACCGGTGGCTCCCTTGAACTGGAAAAGATTGCCGACCTGGGCATTATCCTGCTCCTGTTCACCATCGGCCTCAAACTCGAACTCAAGGGGCTGGCAAAGCCGGAGGTCTGGGGCGGGGCCACCATCCATGCCATGATCTCCGTCCTTTTCCTGGCCGTGCTCATCATGGTCGGCGCCTCATTTGGTCTGACGCAGTTGGCCGGTCTGAGTGTGGGCCAGGCAGCATTGATCGGTTTTGCCCTGAGTTTTTCCAGCACGGTTTTTGCCGTCAAATTCCTTGAAGAAAAGGGACAGATGAGCGCCCTGCATGGACGGGCTGCCATCGGCATTCTCATTATCCAGGACCTGTTGGCTGTTTTATTCCTCACCATCTCAAAGGGTGAGTTCCCCTCGATCTGGGCCCTGGCCCTCCCCCTTGTCCTCCTTGCCGCCCTTCCCCTTTTAAAATACATCATTAATCATATCGGCCATGGCGAACTTCTGCCCCTTTCCGGGTTTTTTATTGCCCTGGTGATAGGCACCACCAGCTTCTCCCTGGTGGGGCTCAAGCCCGATCTTGGCGCCTTGATTGTCGGCATCCTGGTTGGCTCCCATTCCCGCTCCTCAGAACTGGCCAAGTCACTTTATAGCTTCAAGGACCTCTTTCTGGTCGGTTTCTTTTTTAGTATCGGCCTGACCGGCGTACCCCAAATGGAGCATGTGCTTATTGCCCTTGCCCTGCTGCCGGCCCTGGCCTTCAAGTCATTATTGTTTTTCCTGATATTGACCCGTTTCCGCCTTCGGGCCCGCACAAGTCTGCTGGCCGCCCTGGCCCTCTCTAATTATTCAGAATTCGGCCTGCTTGTTGCGGCGATTGCCACGAAAAAGGGCTGGCTCGGCCCTGAATGGCTGATCATCATCGCCCTGGCCCTGACCTTTTCCTTTCTGCTGGCAGCGCCATTAAACAACAAGGCGATAGCCCTTTACGATCGTTTTGCCGATTTTTTCCGGCGATTCGAGACCAAAACCCGCCACAGAGATGATTTTAAAATAGACCTTGGCACGGCTGACATTCTCATTTTCGGCATGGGCCCCTTGGGAACCACGGCCTATGACACCACCTGTAAACGCCAGCCTGGCAAGGTGCTTGCCGTGGAATACAACAAAAAAACAGTGGAGACGCTTCGCCGTGACGGCTACAAGGTGATCTGGGGGGATGCCATGGATTATGACTTCTGGCATAAGATCAATCTGGACAAGATCAAACTCATCATGCTGACCATGACCAAACACCAGATAAACCTCATGGCCCTACAGGAAATCAAGGCCACTGGTTTCCAGGGACCGGTTACGGCCACGGCCCGTTTTGAGGATGAACAGCTGGAACTTGAGGAGGCCGGTGCCACCGCAGCCTATAATATTTTTGCTGAGGCCGGTGCCGGTTATGCCAACCATGTATGCTTAAACACCAGCCTGATCTGCAAATCAGATCTTGTCGCCCCTGGGGCTGGGGCAAAAATCCCGCTATTTAAGAAAGGCAACCCATAAATACCCCCCCAGGGGTGGCTTGAATAAACCTCGAAGAGAACCGGCCTCAACAAACAACTAATTCACTGTTTTATTGTCCATTTTATGGTGCGTACGGCGGGATTTGAACCAGCGACAGGGGTGGCTTGCCATAAAAATATTTCCCAATCACATCTGTCATATGATTTGGCATATCGCTCAACCTTGAGCAAGTCGCTTTTGCACGTTGTTTGCGCGTGGGACTCTAGGCACGTCTATGACTTGTATTATAATTACATCTCCGCGGCCCCCTCCTGAAACGAAGAAAGACGCTTGAAGAGCTAATCTTCAACCGCCTTTTAATGGGTGACCCCTAGCTTTCTTCCTAGCTTTGCGCTGGAAATACACCACCAACCTCGACCGCCAGGAGACCAACCGCTATCTGGAGATGCTCTATCACCTCCAATTCAGGCCACTGGCGGCCGGGATTAAAAAGACAGACGACAGTTGACAGGATTCAGGAGAGATAAAACCTCCGCGGCACAGAGATCCAGAGACAGGGCGGTTGACATAAAAAAACCGGAGCCCCTTACTGGCAGCTCCGGTCGAAGTGTTGGATAAACAACCTCTCTAAGAGGTGGCTTCCTTACGGCATGCTTGGATCACAGCTTGGATCACCAGGCATGCACAGCCCTGTCCGCTCCGGACGGGTAAAGGTATGACAGAAGGAGCAGTCAAAACCACGGTTGCTGACATGACCATGCATGGACGCATGGGTTTTTGGACTCTTCTCCCGATGACACTGGCTACAGACCACGGCCTGGCTGCCCTTAAGCCTGTAACCCAGGGTGTCAAGCTCCGAGTCAGTGCTCGGATCGAGATTGCCGGCCGGATGACACTGGTCACAGGCGGCTATCTCGGACGAAGGCGTGACGCCATGGTTGATGAGCTGATAGGTATCAGTGGTGATCATCTCATAGGGCTCAGTGGCCGGGTAGCCCATATTCAGCAGGCCATTTTCAAGGGAGGTATAAACATTACCGCTCTTGACCAGATACTCATAGGTATCAAGGGCAATGAGACGGTTATCCGCTGAGGTCATAAAGGCCTCAGAGGTCTTATACTTAAAGGGGTAGAGCTTACCGTCATTGATGTTACCCTGGGGAACCGAGGTCTGGTAGGTCCCATTTTCAGCGCTGTACATCATGGAGATATCATCGCCGAGGAGATAGTTTTCGCTCAGACGATTCCAGAAACGGTAGGTCGGTTTAAGATCCGCTCCCTCCACCCGATCAGGATGACCGGGGCAGGGCTCTGCATCGCTACAGGCGGTTGCATCAGAGCCATCGTGGTGGGTCATCCAGATACGATGGGTCTCGGTTGCGGTCTTGGCATAGGTGGGAATATGGCAGGATTGACAGGCAACACGGCCCACATGGCGATCAGGCTCTGTACTTTTGCCCAGGTTTGCATGGCCGGATCCTGAGTCCATACCCGTATGACATTTCACACACTTGACCTCAGAGGCCAGATCCGTTGGCCGCAGGTCAGAGCCCTTGCCGGTCACCTTGTGATTCTGCCAGGTGTGACAGTCAATACACTGGACATTGGCGCCGGCCGTGTTCATATGGGCATCATAGTGAGGATCGGTATTTGTTGCCAACTCCCAGGCAATATCACCACGCTTGAGCCCGTTGGCACCACCGCCATAGGCATGACATTTCAGGCAGTTGGTATTCTTCGGCACATGGATATTGCGGACCATGCTGTCCGTGGGGGCAGGGCTGCCCATGGAACCATCGGCCAACCTGGTCCGTGTCAGGGCGTACTCCTCGCTATGGCACACCAGACAGTCGATATTGGTTAGATCTGCCTGGGGGTCATCAGGGCGCAGGCCGCGGCCGGTATGGCATTTACCGCAAACCGCCCAGTCGCCGGTGATGTTGATGCAGTAGGCATTCATGGCGTTGGTCAATTTCCCCTGCTCCATGGTTGGACTGGTGACCATATCAGGGGCCTCACCGAGCCAACGATAATGAACGGCCTGGGCCATTTCATCAAACTGGACCTGGTGACAGCCGAGGCAGCTGTTCGGATAGTCTTGATAGAGAAGATCCGCATGGATGCCGCCCCCGGTGCAGGCCGGATCAGCGCTACAGTCGGAATCAGCGCAGTCTGTCAGGCCGTCACCGTCATTATCAATGGTGTCGTCACATATCTCGGGATCTGGGTTGACAATAAGGCAGGCCTCATCTGCGGCGCAATCCGGATCGTCACAATCGAACAGACCATCGCCGTCATTATCCCTGCCATCAGAGCATCTTGTCTCAACGGGATCTGGCTTTGCAGCCACCGCCATGGTTGCACCAACGCCAATCAGCAGCGAGGTAATGCATAGAACCGCTAACATTTTTTTCATTAGTTCTCTCTCCTAAGCTTTTTGAAAAACCGTTAACAACGTGCCTATCCAACACTTTCAAATACATAAACCTTCAAATAAAAAAGAGTCGTTGCCTCGCCCAGCGGAGCAGAATCCGGCAGGACTGATATGATCCCCGTGCATGTGCAACTGATTGGTGATGCTCCCATGGCCCCTCTGCCTCTTAGCCCCGGAAGGAGATGGAAACGTGGCAGAATGTCGCACCATAGTCCAACAAAAACCCGCCTGTCAAATTTATTACAGGGGGCAAGGCCTTGAAAAGCACCTTATTTCACAAAATTAACAAAGATGATTCGTTGGAATTCCCTTGCCTGGCAAGGGAAGGAGTGAGGAGGGCCGAGCCAAGAAAAAATTTCCAGGACCAGCTCTCAATAACAGCGGACACTTAAATAGTTAAGAAAATAGCTGTCCAGCAAAAATCCCAGAAAGAGCAGGAAAGGCCATGGGCAGCGGCATAATTGTCGGATAGGTGCGGCAAAGGGATAGGACGCCGGCATTGAAAAGACAGACGACAGTTGACAGAAGGCAGCGGTCAGACAAGAGGAAGGAACGGAGATGCCTCTTAGAGTCACGGTAGGAATGCCGGTTACCCGGCACCCCCCGTACAGAGGTAGTGTTCAATAATCTGTGTCATCGTTGTTTGTTATTGTAAATAATATCAAAGCATTAACTCTTTTTCCAGTCTTCCTTCGAAGAATATAGCCAGCTGAGAGATTGTCAGAGACCAGTTTTGAA
>JAUVQZ010000009.1 GCA_030597865.1 Pseudomonadota bacterium
ATCGGAAATTCACCGACTACCTCTCTGTACTGGCCATTGGCCCTCTGTTTCTCGGTATCATGCTCAGTGTTTCCCCCCTGCTCAGCAGCCATACCATTACGCAGAAACTTATGGAGTATGGGCTTTTTGCCGGCGCCTTTGGATTTTTCCTAAAATCCATCCCCTGGCTGGCCTCGATAATAGTCATCACCCTGCTCTATCTCTTTATCCCCAACACCAAGGTAAAACTCAAATCTGCAATTATTGCCGGTATTATCGCTGGCATCACCTGGCAGTTCAATCAAATCCTTTTTATTAAATTCCAGATTGGTGTGGCCCGCTACAACGCCATTTATGGGACCTTTGCCACAGTACCTATTCTACTCCTCTGGCTCCAGGCAGCATGGGTGATTGTCCTTTCCGGGGCAATTCTCTCCAACGCCTGTCAAAACAGGAGCACCACCCAAAATTTCAGCATTGAAAGCATGCCTTACGGGGAAAGGGAGAAACTGCTGCTCCTCATTTTGACCCAGATCTGTCGAAGATATGATGATGGTAAAGGGGAAAGCGGCATTGACCAGCTCACTTCGGAGTTGATGCTTCCTGAGGAGATGATCAGGGGGGCCTGTGATATTCTTATTGAGATGGACTATCTGGTGAGAATGGAAAAGGAGGATGGTATGGCGGCCTTTATGCCGGCAAAACCGCCGGTAACCATAGGCCTGGCAGATTTTTTCATTACCCTGAAAAAACCCCGGCAGGATATTCTGTTTTTTGACAAAAATATTCTGAGCGAAAATATGCGGGCAACCCTGGACGCCCGTAATGAGGCAATTGTTGACAAATTTGCCCAGAAATCGATCATCTCACTATACACCACGGATGACCATTCAAAAAACTAGATGTATTTCCCTTGGGATTACGGCAAGGGAAATACACCCCTGGTCACTGCCTGGACTTAGGGTTTCCAGCTACCACCGCCCCTTTTACGGAGGCGAATGGCATTGGGGGTCACCTCAACCAGCTCATCGTCATCAATATAGGCGATACAGTCCTCCAGGCTCATCTCAATATGGGGGGTGAGAACCACCGCATCATCGGTACCTGAGGCCCGAACATTGGAGAGCTTCTTGCCCTTGGCAGGGTTGACCACCATATCGGCCGGCCGGGAATTTTCGCCGATTATCTGACCGGCATAGACCTTGACCGCCGGGCCGATAAAAAGCTTGCCCCGATCCTGCAGGTTACAAAGGGCATAGGCCACGGTGGTGGACTGTTCCTTGACCAGGAGCACGCCGTTTATCCTTTTGCCAATGTCTCCGGCATAGGGCCCATACTCTGCAAAGACATAGTTCATAATGCCCATACCCTTGGTGTCTGTCATAAACTGGGAGCGGAAGCCAAGGAGACCGCGGGTGGGAATCTTATAGATCAGCTTGACCATCTCGTTTTCCGTGGTCATTTCCAGCATCTGGCCCTTGAGCTTACCCAGCTTTTCAATAACCGGTCCCTGGTAGCGCTCATCAACATTGACGGTCAGCTCCTCGTAGGGTTCGAGCTTCTGACCATCCTCCTCCTTGAAGATAACCTGGGGCCTGGTGACCTGGAGCTCAAAACCCTCCCGCCTCATATTTTCGATGAGGATGGAAAGATGGAGCTCGCCACGGCCAGAGACCTTAAAGCCGACGCCATCGGTGAGGGGCTCGGCAACCAGGGCAACATCGGAAAGCATCTCCCGACGCAGACGATCCTCAATATGGCGGCTGGTGACAAACTTACCATCAAGGCCGGCAAAGGGGGAATCATTGGGGATGAAATTCATGGAGATGGTCGGTGGATCAATATCAATAAGGGGCAAGGGCATGGGATCCTTAAGATCGGTAAAGGTGACCCCCACAGTGACATCATCCATGCCGGCCACGGCCACGACCTCGCCAATCCCCGCCTCCTCAACACTGACCTTCTCATTACACTCGAAACGGAAAATTTTTGAGATGCGGATCGGTTTGATGGAGCCATCACGGCGGGCCACGGCAATATCTTTGTTTATCCTCAAGGTACCGTTGACCACCTTGCCTATACCGAGGCGACCCATATAGGGGGAATAGTCAATGGTGTTGACCTGCATCTGCAGGGGAGCATCAGCGGAACCGGATGGCGCCGGGATATGCTTGGTGATCATATCGGAGATGGGCTCCATGTCCATGTTGTCGTCGTCTTCATTGTAACGGGCATAGCCGGATTTGGCCGAGGCATAGACCACGGGAAAGTCCAGCAACTCATCCGGGGCCTCAAGCTTGACAAAGAGGTCAAAGACCTGATCAACAACCCAGTCGCAGCGGGAGGCAGGTTTATCAATCTTGTTGATGCAGACGATAACCGGCAGTTTATTGGCCAGGGCCTTTTTTAAGACAAAAAAGGTCTGGGGCATGGGGCCTTCCTGGGCATCAACCAGGAGAAGGCAGCCATCAGCCATCCGTAGCACCCTCTCGACCTGGCCGCCAAAATCGGCATGGCCCGGGGTATCAATAATATTGATGAGAAAATCCTTATACTCGTAAGAACCGTTTTTGGAGGTGATGGTAATGCCACGCTCCCTCTCAATATCGCCGGAATCCATGAGGCGTTCCGCCACATCCTGGTTCTCGCGGAACATACCGGATTGCTCAAAGAGCTGATCAACCAGGGTGGTTTTACCATGGTCAACATGGGCTATAATGGCGACATTTCTAATATTTTTAGTGATCATGTGACTTAGAGAGCAGAGGATGGAGCCGATCAAATCCGGCAGAGATAATTCTTAGGAAGAAAAGGGGGGGAATTTACGGGAAGTTGTCAGTAATGTCAACAACTCATTTAATGGTTTGTCCGTAGCAATCTCAAGTAAATGGCTGGGCTCTAACTCCTCAGGGTATTCAAAAGCCTCTTTTTGCTGAAGATAGATGTCCCAGGTGCCATCAGACACGGCCTTGGGGTCTTGGGCCCGCAGGTCAAGGCGCCGCCTGGTCTCCTGTTGAGGTATGGTGCAGAGGATATAGAGATAGGAGAACCCTTTTGAGACGCAAAAATCGACCAGGCGATGGCGCTCCTCCTTATTATTGTAGGAGGCATCAAGAATCACCGGGTGGCCCTGCCCCAATTGACTACCGGCAAGGCGCAACAGCTCATCGTAGGTGAGACGACTGAACTCCGGGGTATAGATACCGCCGGCAAAGGCTGCGCCACTCTTTTGGGTGGCCTGGCGGCCGGCCAGATTTTTCCGAACCACATCGGAGTTATAGGCCACGAGCCCCCTGCTTTTGGCAAAGGCCTGGGCCAGGGTGGACTTGCCGCTGGCAATAAGGCCCATAAAGGCAAAGAGGCAGGGCTTACTTGCCGGCATATTGCTCGGCCAGGATGAAATATTTCTTGGCGGCCGCAATGGCCGTCTGGGCCGTTTTCTCATCTACCTCAGGGGCATGGGCGGTAAAAAGGCCTATCTTGCCGCGAACATAGGCCCGATAACATTTATAGAAGTTAAGCATCTTCAGCAGACCGCTATCGCCTGATTTTTCCATAAAGCGCTTGATAAAATAATCGGAAAGCTCTGAGAGCCCCTGGTAATCGAGATCCATGGCCAGAAAGGCCACATCGCTTGCCACGTCACAGTAGCGGAAACGCTGGTTAAACTCGATACAATCAAAGATATACACCTTGTCACCAGCAAGGCAGATATTGGCGGAGTAGAGATCGCCATGGCAATCCTTGACCCGTGACTTGGCCCGGTCAGCAAAGAGATCCTGCTGCTCAAGGAAGGCGCTGGCGTATTTCTTGATGGTCTCAAACTGGTCTCTGACCAAGGCGCCCTGGTCAATAAAGCCCTCACTCTGTTCAAAATTTTCCAGGACATTCACTGCCACCGCCTCAGCATGGCCGAATTTCTGAATTTCTGGGCCGCAATCGGCCTTATCGTAAAAGGGAACCAGTATATCAACGATGGAGTCCAGGGTTTGCCGGTTGACCCCTCCCGCCTTAATAACGTCGGCCATCATGCCATCCAGGGGCATTTTTTTCATCCTGACGCCATAATCGACCACCTCGCCGTCACCGTTAAAGGCAAAGCCTGAATCGGTGCGGCTGATGGTCACGGTATCAAGATAAATATCCGGGCAGAGCCTGCGGTTTAACAGCAACTCCTGCTCACAAAAATGGCGTCTCTTTTCAAGGGTGGTGAAATCGAGAAAGCCGAAATCAACAGGTTTCTTGATCTTATAGACAAAGTCTCCGGCAATGAGCACGTAGGAGATATGGGTCTGAACCAGACTCACCTCTGTGACTGGATGGTCATAATGATCAGGATTTTGAAAAAAGGTGATAAAGGCAGGCAGGTTGCTTTCTGACATGATACATCCCCACAGGTCATAAAAAAACAGGATGGAGTCGTATCCGACGCCATCCTGTGGATGATAAAGAGAGGTTAAAAACTCTTAATAACGATAATAATCAGGCTTATAGGGACCATCAACCGGCACCCCGATATAGTCGGCCTGCTCCTTGGTCAAGGTGGTAAGGTTGACCCCTACCTTGCCAAGGTGAAGACGGGCAACCTTTTCATCAAGATACTTGGGCAGGAAGAAGACATCATTTTCCATGGTATCGCCTTTTTCCCAAAGCTCGATCTGGGCCATGACCTGGTTGGTAAATGAGTTACTCATGACAAAGCTCGGATGACCGGTGGCGCAACCAAGATTCACCAGTCTGCCCTCAGCCAGGATTATGAGACGCTTGCCGTCCGGGAAGATAACATGATCGACCTGGGGCTTGATGTTCTCCCAGGGCAGGTCGCGCAGGGAGGCTATGTCGATCTCACTGTCAAAATGGCCGATATTACAGACAATGGCCTGGTCAGGCATGGCATCCATATGGGCCTTGGTGACAACTGACAGGTTACCGGTACAGGTAACGAAAATCTCGCCAACCGGGGCAGCCTGCTCCATGGTCACAACCCTATAGCCTTCCATGGCAGCCTGCAGGGCGCAGATGGGGTCGATCTCGGTGATAAGAACCGTGGCGCCCATGCCGCGCAGGGCCTGGGCACAGCCCTTACCCACATCACCATAACCGACGATAACGCAGGTCTTGCCGGCGATCATCACATCAGTGGCACGCTTGATACCGTCAATGAGTGATTCGCGACAGCCGTAGAGATTGTCAAATTTTGTCTTGGTAACCGAGTCGTTGACATTAAAGGCAGGGGCCATGAGTTTGTTGTCCCGGGCCATCTCATTTAAGCGATGAACGCCGGTGGTGGTTTCCTCACTAATGCCCTTGATATCCTTCATCAGCTCCGGATATTTCTCGTGCATGACCACGGTGAGGTCACCGCCGTCATCAAGAATAAGGTTGGGCCTCCAGCCGTCTGGGCCAAAGATGGTCTGCTCAATGCACCACCAGAACTCCTCTTCACTCTCGCCCTTCCAGGCAAAGGTGGGAATACCGGCATCGGCCATGGCTGCGGCGGCATGGTCCTGGGTGGAGAAGATGTTGCAGGATGACCAGCGGATCTCGGCACCGAGATCCACCAGGGTCTCCATGAGAACTGCGGTCTGGATGGTCATATGCAGGCAACCGGCAATGCGGGCCCCTTTCAGGGGGTTCTTACCGGCATACTCCTCACGGACAGCCATCAGGCCAGGCATTTCTGTTTCGGCAATGGCAACCTCTTTACGGCCCCAGGCTACCTGACTCATATCAGCGACCTTATAGTCGCCTGTATCTAAAACTTTATTGGACATGGTATTCCTCTATAGATGTATAAATTCTTCTTACTTAAGTCCGGCCGCGTCCCTCAGCTCATGGGCCTTATCGGTTCTCTCCCAGGTGAAATCGTCATGCTGCCGGCCAAAATGACCATAGGCTGCCGTTCTCTTATAAATGGGACGCAGGAGATCGAGATACTCAATGATCGCCTTGGGACGCAGATCAAAATGATTTTCCACCAGGACCTTTATCTTACCGTCACTGATATGACCGGAACCAAAGGTGTTGATATTGATGGAGACCGGCTTGGAGATACCAATGGCATAGGCGATCTGCACCTCCACCTCCCGGGCAAGTCCTGCGGCCACGATATTTTTGGCAACATAGCGGCCCATATATGCTGAGGAACGATCAACCTTGGAGGGATCCTTACCGGAGAAGGCGCCGCCGCCATGGGATCCCATGCCACCGTAGGTATCAACAATGATCTTGCGACCGGTGACACCACAGTCACCCACCGGGCCGCCAATAACGAAACGGCCAGTGGGGTTAATGTAATATTTGGTATTGCCATCCACCATGTCAACGGGCAGGATGGGCCTTAAGATCTCCTCCATGACCCCCTCTTTAAGGTCGTCGTGATTGACGTCCGGGGAATGCTGGGTGGACAAAACAACGGCCTCAATACGGATGGGCTTATTATCCTCATACTGTATTGTCACCTGGCTCTTGGCGTCAGGGCGTAACCAGGGCAGGCGCCCGGCCTTTCGCACCTCTGCCTGACGTTTAACGAGCTTATGGGCCAGGGTAATGGGCATGGGCATCAGGACATCGGTCTCATTACGGGCATAGCCAAACATGAGCCCCTGGTCACCGGCACCCTGATCAAGGTCAACACCGGTCCCCTCATCAACTCCCTGGGCAATGTCCACAGACTGCTTGTCAATGCTGGTTAAAACAGCGCAGGACTGGGAGTCAAAACCCATTTCAGAGGAGTTATAGCCTATCTCCTTGATGGTATCGCGGACAATCTGGGGCATATCCACCCAGGCTGAGGTGGTAATTTCACCGGCAATAACCACCATTCCAGTATTAACCAGGGTTTCACAGGCGACACGGGCCGTTTTATCTTCAGCAATGATACCGTCAAGGATAGCATCGGATATCTGATCAGCAACCTTGTCAGGATGCCCTTCAGAAACGGATTCAGAGGTAAAAAGGAAGTTAGACATGGGATTCTCTTTTGCAAGGGGAATATTAACTATGGAGAGTAACCGAAACGAATCGATAAAAAAACACCGGTACATTACTACATAATAGGGCTAAAAAAGGCAAGTTCTGCGATGCTTATAAGGGAATTTTTAAGATTTTTTCGGGTTTTAATGTAAGAGATTGCCAGCACCGTAAACGTATTGGGCCTCATCATTCAACAGATCCTGATGCATGGGGTGGCTGATTGACAGGTCTGCCGGTGTTTGAAATGAAACAGGGAAGTACGCGGTATTTCGACAAATTTTGCCACAGTACTCAACAACAAGAGGCTATTTATATTTTTTATGGCATGATTTTTTTTGATTGTTGATTGTGGCAAGCAAGAGCATAGCCCCTTGAAAATTCCCATCTTGGGCCAACTTGAGCAACTGTTTCATGGAGTTCATCGATTCCTGCCAGAAGGGCCGCCACTCTTCTCCCGCTGCCTGATCGTACTGGTCACACAATCTTAAAAAATCATCCTGCAGGGCAGAGTTGGGCATTTTTGCTGCGGCAATGGCATTGCTGATCTGCTTCCATTGCTGGGCAATGGCCTTTTTCATTTTTTTTACCTCATAGGGCCTTGATTTCTTATTTGTCTTAGATTTTTTACCTTTCCCGCCCTTTGTTGCCATGGGGGAAGCAGTCCTGGATGGCAAAGAAGATTCCTCACCCATAAGACTTGCGGTCAGACTGAGGTCAAATTTGACCTCACCGCCCATCAGCTTTTGTTTCACCTTTAGGGAAACTGCATTACAAATAGAAAGAGTAACCCCACCAACCGTAATCTGCCCCGCCTCAATCTGGTCTGCCAATCTTCGTAGCTCGCTGGCAACACCGCGAAGATTTTCAGGTGAACAGGATTGTTTGTCATCGGCCATCATCATTTCCTAAAAAAGAGTTCCTGGAGGTTAGCGCCCAGACTGTCACAGATGAATACTAATAGCTATTACTATATCCTCCTGCGACCCTAAAGTAAAACCGAAATGTTTTTGCCCGGGGGTGATGGCATGGGCATCATCGACCAGTCAAGCCCCCTGGCAGTTTCTGTTCTCTGCAAGCCAATGCCCTGAGCAAGGTGGAGGGCATGCTGGTCGAATTTCTTTCCCAGGGCGGGGGGCCGTGGTGGCCTGGATAATCCACTGATGGGCAGGGTTTTGTCAAAAAATACCAGTCATCAGGAGTGGTGGAAACTTTGAAGCGCTGCAGGCCCCTTGCCAGACTGCAGGATAAGATAGATGAACGTGCCACCTGTATCAACACCCAGGTCCAGAGGCCTGGCGATACTACTTGAGCTCCTTGATGATTTTGAAAAGCCCGTCAATTTCACCCTGCACACCCAGGTCGCCAGCCATCATCTCCTTGGCCTTTTGCAAATGATAGGTGGCTGGCTTAAACTGGCCCTTGAAGTAAAAACTTCTGCCGAGGTTGAGATGGGACAGGGCCTGTTTCCCCTGACGTGAATAGATACCGGCTATCTGAAAATATCCGCCGGCAAAATCAGGCATGGCGCCCACCAGCTGTTCATAGAGGGCAAGGGCCCGCTCATCATTCCCACTGGCGGTGAGGGTACCCGCCAGGTTATAGGAGGCATACCAGTCGCCCGGATCCAGGTTCCTGGCCCTGTCAAAAAGGGTTGTGGCCTCCTGCTGACGACCGCTCTTCAGATAGATAAGGCCCAGATCACTGAGGAGTATCGATTTCTCAGGAAAGGCAGCTATCACCTTTTTTAATTCCTCTTCCGCCTTGCCATATTCAGCCTGATCAAAATAGACCAGGGAGAGCCCGTAGATAGCCATCATCCGATCAAATTCATTGTCCGCCTTACGAATTTTTTTCCGGTATGCTGCCATGAGCTGCTGGGGTTGCCTGGTGTAAGACTTGATCCGGCACTTGATGCGCTTAAATTCAAACTGGTCTGTTTCAGGGAAGTTGCCAGGCTTGTCCATATGAATCAGGTCTTCAACATATCCCATGCGCAGGTCCGGCTTGGGATGGGTGAGGAGATATTGCGGCACCTCACCCATATTAAGCTGGTTGACCTTGTGCATCTTCTTGAGCATGGTAACCATGTCCTGCGGATCACGATGGGCCTGAAGCATGTAGGCATAGGCCTTACGGTCAGCCTCTTCTTCATCCTGACGGGAAAAGGCCATGCCCATGGCCGCTCCAGTGGCCAGCCCGCCGGTGATGAGGGCCTGGGACACAGCGCCTCCCCCCAGGGCAATACCGGCCAGAACCAGGGCCAGGGTAGCAGCATTAATCTTGGCAGAGTTGTCAACCCTGCCGGCAATATGACGGCTCACCACATGACCGATCTCATGGGCCAGGACACTATGAAGCTCTCCCTCATTCTCCATGGTCTCAAGTAGGCCGGAATACATGAAAATCAAACCGGACGGGGAGGCAAAGGCATTAAATTGGCGGTTGTTGATCACATAAAAATGGTATTCGAATTACTGACTGCCGGCGATATTGACGATCTCCTGGCCCAGCTTGTTGATGTACTGATTGATATCAGGTTGATCCAGAAGGTCAAATTCGCTCCTGATCACGGCGAGCATCTTCTGGCCATACTCCCGCTCCTCCTTGACACTGAAGGCGTGGACAGGGGAAGTAGAGACACAATCCCAACCGAGGAGAAGGCTTATGGTTATTGCTATGGTCAGTCTTTTACAAAACATAGAAATATAAATATCGTTAATTTAAAAGTTTAGCCACGGAATCCACGGAAAACTCTGAAAAAACCTCTTTTTTGTTTTTCCTATCTTCCGTGGATTCCGTGGCCCCCAAAATGTCTGTTTTTCTTTACAGGCCTAAAAGGGGGTTTATGGACTTCTGCTCATAAATCCTGTATAGATTTTTTGGATCTTTTTTTTCTGCTCGTACCTTATCAATAACACAAGGGCTCCCCCCTCCCCACTCTGCCATGCTAAGTCAACTTCATATCGAAAATCTGGCTATCATTAAAGAACTCACCCTTGAGTTCAACCACGGCTTCTCCGTGTTAACCGGTGAAACCGGGGCGGGAAAATCCATCATCCTCCAGGCCATTCATCTTCTTTCAGGGGGCAAGGCCTCCGCAAAACTGGTACGCAGCAGCACGGAACAGGCAGTTGTTGAAGCCCTCTTTGAGATTTCTGCCAAATCCCCTGTCCGGCAAATCACCAGGAAAAACGGTATTGATTGTGATGACACCCTTATTGTAAAAAGGATCCTTTCCGCCAAAGGCCGCAGCCGATTTTATGTAAACGGCAGCATGACCACCGCCAAGGTCGTCGGCTCCCTGAGCGAATATCTCCTCAGCGTGGCCAGCCAGCACGACCACCAGCAGCTCCTTGAGCCCCAATCCCATCTTGATTTTGTCGATATGAGCGGCAATCTCCTGCCCCAACGCCAGACAGTCGCTGCCCTCCATGAGAAATGGAGCTCTGCCAGACAGAAGCTCACCGACCTTCAGGGCAATGAACGGGACAAGGAGCAGCGCAAGGATTTCCTGCAATACCAGATTGACGAGATTGACCAGGCCTCCCTTATTGATGGCGAAGAGGAGAGCCTGCTGGAAGAAAAAAACAGACTGCGCAGCTCAACAGAGCTCTCAAGGCTTGCTGCGGATGCCCATGATAGGCTCTACACCATCACCGATTCCCTGGCAAAGGTTCGCAAGGGCCTGGAGCAGGCAGCTGGCCTTGACCCCCAGGCCTTGGCCATCAGTGAGGCGGTTGCTGAACAGAGCTATCTTCTTGAGGATCAACGTGCGGAAATCCGCCATTATATGGAGGCAATCCCCCACAACCCTGCCCGCCTTGAAGATGTCACTGAACGCCTTGACACCATTGCCCACCTGAAACGAAAATACGGGGCAACCATTGCCGATATTCTTCAGTTCCTGGCCGAGGCCGGAAGAGAACTAGGCACCTTGGAATCCCTGGATCAAGAGATTGACGCAACCAGGGCCCTGGTTGAAAATTTTCACCAGGAGCTCTCAGGCGCCTGCCACAGCTTGAGTAGCGCTCGAAAGCTTGCCGCCGGCAAACTTGCCACTGCCATCAGCAACGAGCTTCACTCCCTCTGCCTGGAAAACAGCCGCTTTGAAATTGCCGTGACCCCCAGGGATCCATCGCGCAGCGGTATGGACCACCTGGAATTTCTCTTTTCCGCCAACCCTGGCGAGGAGATCAAGCCCCTGAGGCAGGTGGCATCTGGCGGTGAGCTTTCCCGGCTGCTTCTTGGCCTTAAATGTGTACTGGCCAAAAATGACCAGGTGGAAACAGTGATCTTTGACGAGGTGGACAGCGGCATCAGCGGCAAGGCTGCTGAATCCGTGGGCGCAAAAATACGGGAGCTGGCCGGTCACCACCAGGTTCTCTGCATCACCCATCTTGCCCAGATCGCCTCCCTGGCCGATGACCATTTCCAGGTCAGCAAAGCCATTGAGGATGATCGCACCGTGACATCCATTCGCGCCCTGCACGGCCCGGAAATCTTAGAGGCCCTGGCTGCCATGCTCGACGGCACCTCTGTCACCGATAGCACCATGGCCTATGTCCAGCAACTGGTGGAGCGTAAGACAAAATGACCACTGCCCTCGCCCTTTTTTCAGGTGGCCTCGACTCCATCCTCGCCTGCCGGGTCGTCCAGGATCAGGGCATTAGGGTCAAGGCCCTTAAATTCGTCAGCCCTTTTTTTGACTATGACCTCCTGGAGCGTCAGGATGGGTATTGCGCCGAGGTCTTGACCAAATACGGTATAGACGTTGAGCTGATCGACATTAGTGAAACCTACTTACGGATGCTGGCAGCCCCTGCCCATGGCTATGGCAAAAACTTCAACCCCTGCGTGGATTGTAAGATCCTCCTGGTCCGCACGGCCAAGGAGCTGATGGCCAAATATGACGCATCTTTTCTCATTACCGGTGAGGTGGTGGGTCAGCGACCCATGTCCCAGCGCCCTGACACCCTGCGCATTATCGAAAGGGACAGTGGCACCGACGGCATTCTCCTGCGGCCCTTGTGTTGCCGGGGCCAGAAAAAAACAAGGGCGGAGGAGCAGGGTCTCATTGATCCGGACAAACTTCCCCATTTCAGCGGCCGCAACAGGACGCCGCAGATAGAACTCGCCACCGAGATGGGCATTGCCGATTTCCCATCTCCTGGTGGCGGCTGCATCTTGACCGAGCAGGTTCGGGCCGCCCGTATTCAAGCCCTCTACAAGCTCCAGAAACCTGAGCTGCTGACCCCGGAAAATATCCGCTTTCTCCTCAAGGGGCGCCAATACCATTTCCCATCTGGCGCCTGGCTCACCATGGGCCGAAACCAGCCAGAAAATGAGCTTATCGAGTCCCTCCAGATGGGCAAGGACCTCCTGGTCAAGGCTGTTGACAGGCCAGGCCCCAGCGGCCTGCTGCGCTTTAGCAAGGGACAGGCTGATCAGGAGCTGGCTGCAGCCATCGTCGCCCGTTACCTGAAAAAAACAGCTGCCAAGTCGCAGGAGATGCAAGTTGTTACTGGTGATGGCAGGAGCGCCATACTTCTTGTTCACCCTGCTGCGGACAGCGATATCAAACCGCTGAGCTGGTAGATACGCCGCTTCTTTCCCCTTGCAGGCGCATGACTTCTTGACATGGTTGGCAAATATATTCTATTATCCCTCACCCTGCTGCCAAGATGAAGTCCAAATCAGCCAGGGGTCTGTCCATCATATCTAAAAGCCGATGTAACTCAGTTGGTAGAGTAGCTGATTCGTAATCAGCAAGTCAGCGGTTCGACTCCGCTCATCGGCTCCACCTCATTTTAATGCCTTGGAATTTCTTTTGGTGTCAAAAGTAGCAGAAAATCAAAAACCTCTTTTAAAATAAACTACTTATTCTGCTGCTAAGGCACGTATCCTGGACCTTAATTTCTTATCCGGTCAATCAGGGTTGGCAAAATCCCTAACACCCCAAAAAACCAATTAAATTCTACTTTTTTTTGACATTACTCTTCCAAAAAAGTAATGTGTTTTGTGCTTAAAGCTCAACCTGTTGCAAAACAGGGGCGGAAAACCACGGGTCTTACGTTTAGATAGCCGAGTTACCAAGTACTCAATCTGGTAGCCCGGTTTTTTTTATTGTTAAACCGGGCAGTTAAGTTAATTTTTTTTAATGTTGTAAAGGTTTATGAGAAAAAACGCTGGTCGTACACGTTCTGTCACAGATTCACACCTGAAGACTTCATTAGATACAGGCCCCATATTTGGCCTGCCTATCCATAAAATTGCCACCAGGCCGTCAACTCCTGCCCCTGCCAAGAAGACCGCTAAAACACCGGTCAAAAAAACGGCTCCAAAGCAAGCTCCGCCTAAGAGAACTACCCGTCTGGAAAACGGCGATTGGAATTTATCTCAGTTTGAGGTTGCCGAGGAGGAGGGGCGCAAACGTTTCCATGACTTTGATCTGCCAATCGAGATCATGCATGCCATCAGTGATCTCTCCTTCCATTACTGTACCCCCATCCAGGCCGAAATCCTTGAGCATACCCTGAACGGCAACGATGCCACAGGCAAGGCCCAGACAGGCACAGGTAAATCAGCGGCCTTTCTCATCAACATCCTGACTACCCTTATGACTAAAAAAGCAAAGGGCTCCGGAAAAAAGGCCAGTCCCCGCAGCCTGATCATCGCCCCGACCCGGGAGCTTGTCATGCAGATTGCTGAGGATGCCGAAAAGCTTGCCGCCTATACCGATATCCATATCGTCCCAGTCTATGGTGGCATGGATTACCAAAAGCAGCTTGATCAGATTCACGGCCAGCAGGTGGATATCGTTGCCGCCACCCCTGGCAGGCTCCTTGATTTCCAGCGCAAGCAGCATATCAGTCTGGGTGATGTGGAGATATTTGTCATTGATGAGGCGGATCGCATGCTTGATATGGGTTTTATCCCAGACGTCAGACAGATCGTCTATAGCATGCCCGACAAGAACAAGCGGCAGACCCTGTTTTTCAGCGCCACCATGACTCCGGAGGTTAACCGCCTGTCCGACCAATGGACAAAAAACCCCACCGTGGTTGAGATAGAGGCGGATCACGCCACCGTTGACACGGTTGACCAGCTCGTCTACCTGGTGACCACGGACCAGAAGTCCACCCTGCTCTACAACCTCATCACCTCGAGAGATCTTCATAAGGTAATTGTTTTCTGTAACCGTAAGTCAGAAACCCGTGAGCTTCACGACCTATTAAAACGCTATAACATATCGTGCGGCATGCTCTCCGGTGACGTTGACCAGAAAAAACGGGTCACCACCCTTAATAATTTTAAGGAGGGCAAACTCAGGGTTCTTGTTGCCACCGATGTGGCAGGACGCGGCATCCATATTGAGGGCATCAGTCATGTGGTGAATTTCAATCTTCCCTATGATCCAGAGGACTATGTCCACCGCATCGGCAGGACAGGCCGGGCCGGCGCCTCCGGGACCTCTGTGAGTTTCGCCTGTGAGGAAGATTCATTCTACCTGCCCGATATTGAGGCATTTATCGGCCGCAAACTTGAATGCGCCTACCCCTCTGATGAGCTCTTGGCTGAACCACCTAAGCTGCCCCCTGTTAAGTCTCGGCCAAGACGGCCCGCCCCCAAAAGCAGAAGAGGGCCACGGAGAAAATAGCACGTTACACTGTTACGAGTTTAGATGGGGGCTCCCCCATATGACCTTTATCTTATCCATCAATTCTTCAGGAGGAAAACATGGAAAATCGGCAGACTGGCACAGTGAAATGGTTTAACGACAGAAAGGGTTTTGGTTTTATTATCCCTGAACAGGGCGATGATGTCTTTGTTCATTACCGGTCGATCCGCGGTGAAGGACATCGCTCTCTCCTGGAGGGACAATCCGTTGAATTTGATGTGGTTGAGAGCACAAAGGGCCTGCAGGCCGAGGATGTTGCGGTTATTTAGCCCGGCCATTGGGGAATGAGTGACTCAATACAATCCGACTTTTAATGGGCATTACTTCTAAAAAAGAGGTGGTGCCCTTTGTTTTTTAGCTCGACATAATGGTGAGATGAGCCTCTTTACTCTTAAAAACCTGCAGATCTTAGATATGCCCCCCCTGGAGCTGGAGCTCGAAGCGGGGCAATGTCTCTCTGTTACTGGTGATTCTGGGTGCGGCAAGTCACTCTTTCTCAGGGCATTGGCAGATCTTGACCCCAATCCCGGCGAACTCTTCCTGGATGGTAAAGCATCAAGCTCCTATCAGCCCTGGCAGTGGCGGCGCCAGGTTGGCCTCCTTCCCTCTGAAAGCAGCTGGTGGCTCGCCAAGGTGGGCGATCATTTTCCCGGCGAAGGGGCAGCTCTTTACCAGCAGCTGGCAGCCCTCGGTTTATCTGCCGACATCCTGAACTCCCCCACCCACCGGCTCTCCAGTGGCGAACGTCAGCGCTTATCTTTATTACGACTCCTGCGGAACAGACCAGTGGTCCTTCTCCTTGACGAACCCACGGCAAACCTTGATGAAAACAGCAGCACCCTGGTCGAAAGAATTTTAAAAAAATACCAACAGGTCAATGGCGGCGTTCTTATCTGGGTCACCCATGATCGCTCCCAGGCCCGCCGGGTGGCCCACAGACATCTGCGCTTTTCCCAACATGACGTGTCTGAGGTAAAAGAGGTTTGAGGGATATCTGATGAATATTATCACTCTTTCTGCGGCTGATCTCTCCCTGGCCGCCATTCTTGTTATTGCCCTTGGCGCTGTCAGCCTGAAACTTAAACTGGGCCAGACCCGCCAACTCTTTGTCGCATCCCTGCGTTGCACAGTGCAGCTTCTTCTCATGGGATTTATCCTGAAACTGCTCTTTGCCGCCGCCTCACCCGGGGCCATAATCATCATGGCCTTTGTCATGCTGCTCAGTGCCGGCCAGGCAGTCACGAGCAGAATGCACCGCCCCTTATCCGGTCGATGGTCCTATTTCTTCGGCGTGGCCGCCATGTTTATTTCGTCCTTTACGGTCACCATCTTTGCCCTCTTTATTATTATTGATATCAAACCCTGGTACACTCCCCAATATGCCATTCCCCTCCTGGGCATGATGCTCGGCAATACCATGACCGGCGTGGCGCTCAGCATGGACACCTTAACCACCTCGGTATTCCAGAACAGAAACATGATCGAAGGACGGCTGATCCTCGGTGAGAAATGGCGCGAGGCAGTGCAAGACCAAATTAAAGGGGCCATTCGCACCGGCCTTACGCCCATCATCAACTCCATGGCCACCACCGGCCTTGTTTCTCTGCCCGGCATGATGACCGGCCAGATCCTGGCCGGTTCCCCTCCCATGATTGCCGTCAGTTACCAGATACTTATTATGTTTCTTATTGCTGCCGGCACCGGCTTTGGCGTTATTATGGCCGTCCATATCACCGCCAGACATCTCTTTGATCACCGCCATCGTCTGCGTCTCGACCGATTAGCCGGTGACAATGCTTAGCCCCACATGACGAACTGACCATGGGCAACGATCTTTAAGGGCAAGGGGGTCTTAAAACAAGATGGAACGGGCAGAGTGTTTTGCTTTTCCACGCCAGATAGGGTAGATAGAAGAACTGGTTTTCCAGAATAACGAGTGTTTACTGTTTTTTTAAAGATAATTTACTACGATACGAGGTATTTCATGTCCGATCTCATTGCAACCTTTGACACATCCAAGGGAAATATTCAGATTAAACTTTTTGCAGACAAGGTGCCCATGACCGTGGCCAGTTTCGTCAACCTGGCCCAGCGAGGATTCTACAAAGATCTTCAATTCCACCGCGTCATCAATGATTTCATGGTCCAGGGCGGCTGCCCCCTTGGCACCGGCACAGGCGAGCCTGGCTACCGGTTCGAAGACGAGATTGACCCGAGCCTGGTCCATGACGCTCCCGGCAAATTATCCATGGCCAACGCCGGCCCCGGCACCAACGGCAGTCAGTTCTTCATCACCCATGTCCCTTGCGGCTGGCTTGATGGTAAACATGCGGTTTTTGGCGAGGTTGTCTCCTCGGAAGATATGGATGTGGTAAATAGTATTGCCCAGGGCGATACCATCAACAATATTACCATTGAGGGAGATACCGCTGCCCTGCTGGCCTCTCAACAGGACAAGATCGACGAATGGAATGAAGCACTTGATGCGAATTTCCCCCATCTGAAGCTGTAAAAAAGCAGTGCATCTTCTTTGTTTGAGAGGTTGGGAAATAAGAATTTGTGAAATAAGCAGAAGGAAGATCTTTAATTAAGAAAAGTATGGCCTAAGGGTTCTCTTCATACCCCCTTGGGGGGTGTACTCGGAGTGTCGCAGGTAGCAGTGAAACAGCGAGGCTAGACTTTGAGCCCCCTGCCCCCCTTATTCCCAACTCCTGACTTCTCAACGTCCCACCTTCAAATAAAAAGGCCCTGGTCATTATGACCAGGGCCTTTTTATTTGAAGGCAGAGAAATTGGCAGTGCCTATGATTCCGGGTCAAACATGACCCCTATCTGAGACCACATCTCTTCAGGAATCTCGGTGGCAAGTTTCAGGGCACCGGCACAGCCGATAAATTCAGGATCATCCACCGCCGTCACCTGGACCTCGCCATACTCGCCGAGGTGCTCAACAATCATATCCGCCAAACCGGTAATACGGGAACCGCCACCGGCCAGAATGATATTTTTCAAGGTGGCCGCCTGATCTGCGGGATCGAATTTCTGGATAAGATTTTCTATATGTTCACAGATATCAGGGACGATACTCTCGCACACGGCATTAACGTCATCCGTAACATCAAACTCAGCAGGTTTACCCTCATGACGCAGGGTGACCACTGCCTTTTTTGAACCGTCCACCGAGGCAAATTCTTCCTTAATGGCACAGGCCACCGAACCAGTCACCTGGACGCCGGGATAATGCCTGCTGATCGACTGGGCCAGCCGCTCATCAATATAGTCACCACCCTTCAAGAAGGTAACCTGATCATCAGCAATGGGCACGGTGCCTTTCATGCCGCAGATATCCACGGTGCCGGCACCAATATCGATAACAATACAATTGGTAAGATTGCCAAGCTTATAGGCAACCATAAAGGGCTCAGAGACCACAAGGGCCTTGCTCATAAATTTTTCCGCAATGGTCAGCAGGAGCTCCTTATTCATGATGGAAGCGCAGGCAGGAACGCCGATGATACCGCAGACCTCAACATCCTCGCCCTTTTTGGCAAGCTCGACAAGATGACCAAGGAGTTCGTAGGCCGCCTTGTAATCACGTTCGCTGGCCTCACGGATGACCCCGTCGGCAAGGGGGTAGCAGAGATCGAGGAAATTACGTTTTTCCATGGCCTCTTGGCCAAAGATTGGCCCCTTGCCAACCATTTTCTCGCTGATAATATCCTTGGGGTAGCCGACCACAGAGCGGGCCAGCAGCTTGGCGCCCCGATCAGACATAATGGCCGTACGGCAGGTGCCAAGGTCTATACCAACGGTGATTTTGGCAGATTTCGAGGAGGCGGCAACCTCGGTTTCGTTAGTGGTTTCTTCCATGGGTTCTCCCTTACTTCAAAATGGCTAGAGGATAGCTTGAAAAAATCAGATTTTCATTCAAAACGATCCGAAAACTTATCCCTCTTCTTGTCCTGTTTGTTTTTTGGCCTGCTTCATGAGATCCTGCACAACAGAGCCCGGCAGGTAATGGCTGCCTTGAACAAAAATGAGACAATCTTTAATCACCTCTTTTTCCGCGGCTAAATCCTCTTCAAGCTCCTGGATCTTGATAAAATAATCATTTTTCTCCTGCTCCAGCACCTCTTTATTTTTGCGCAGCGCGGCTATGTTTTCCTCCAGGCCTGGGATATTCTCCACCTGGAGCTCATGCCCACGACACTCTTTTTTCTTTTCCTCCAGTTTCTCCCAGTATTGCTTACCCTCTTCGCGGACATCACTCATCTTGTTTCGCATGTCCTCAAGCTGTTCCGTGAAGCCAAGACGTTCTGTCTGCCACTCAAGCTCTTTCTCCTCTTCTTCCTTGGCAAGCTTTTCCTTGATGAGCATACTGGTCACCCCGGCCCCCACAGATCCACCAAGAACGGTAAATAAAACCCAGACAAAAAAGTCCATGTTAAAATTCCTGTTTTTTCAAGCTCCCTTTGTTTTCAAGGTAGCCCTTACATTAAATTAAGAAATTAAGCGGCCTCTTACCCCTGAGGTCTACCCTATAGGGAAATGGGCATCGGCATGCATGAAGCCAACCTGGCCCCACACCTCAGGATCCAGCTCCTGGGCCAATTTCAGGGCCCCCTGGGCACCGATGCAACCGGTTTCATCTATGCATCTGACATGGACATCTCCATATTCCACCAGGTGATGGGCCACCACCTCATCAATCCCTTGGATCAAAGAGCCACCACCAGAAATGAAAATATTTTCAAGAACCTCCTGCTGGGCCTCCGGATCAAAGCCCTTAACCATGGTCACAAGTTGCTCCAGGATATCAGGGACAATAGCTTCGCAGGCACTGCGCAATTCATTGGTAAGATCCACCTCAACAGGCATACCGTTTTGCCGCAGGGAGGTGATGACCGGCCCGCCATATTCACCAACAAGGGCAAACTGCTCTTTTATGTGGCGCAACTGCGTCCTTGAGAGCTGGAACTCTGGATAGCGCTCAGAAACCAAGGCCTCAAAACGGCTATCAATAAAATTACCGGCCTTGATCAAGGTCACCTGGTCATCAGAATGGGGAACCGTGCCTTTCATGGCACAGATATCCACGGTGCCAGCGCCAATATCGACAATGATGCTGCTGGTGAGCCTGTTTATCCCATAGGCAACAATGAAAGGCTTTGGAACAATGAGGGCAACATCGAGGAGATCCTGGGCACGCTGGGAAAGCAGCTCCCTGTTCTGGAGATAAGCACGAACCGGTACCGCTATCACGCCGCAGACAGGACCGCCACCTGCGGCATCGGAGGCCTTGGCAATGACATGTTTGAGCAGCTCGTAGACAGTATTATAGTTATAATGATCGGCCTCGCGGATGAGGCCATCTTCCAGGGGATGATAGAGGGTGAGGGCAGAATGATGTTGCAGGGCCTCGTCGCCAAAGACCTGCGATTTGCCGAGAAGCTTCAAGCCGACCACGTCTTTAGGATAGCCAACAACAGAACTTGTAATATCCTGATAGCCTGTATTTGAAACTACTTGTGTCCTGGCTGTTCCCAGGTCAATGCCGACCAACAGATTATCACATCTGTTCATGAATTTTCCTTAAAGGCCTAAAGATGCCCTTGGTAATTTTCTAAAATAGATAGACAGGTAAGTGCTTCAGGGGGTGGGGATGAAGGAAAGCCCTTTTACCTCACCACAAATTTGCCCTGCTGGGGCTGGAAGCTACATGAAAGATAATTTGTATTTACTATAATGTGCCGCCCCCCACGAAACTATCATTATTTTGTACACTGGCACAAAAAATCTTGTCAAGTGAATTTAGATAGTTACACCCTGGCCCCCTGGCCTTGGCGCCGGTTACAGGGAGATCTATCTGCCCTTTGGAGATCTTTTTGGACGCCTCTGTTTTGGGTTGGCAACCGCCCTCTTCCTGCCACCTTTCGGTCTTGGGGCAAGAATCTTTTGCAGACACTCCCTCTGCTGCTGGCGCTCATTGAAGTTTTTGGCGACATAGAGGGGGGAACCGTCCCTATCTATTTCAGAGACATACATGGCTGTGGCAAGGGTGCCAGGGGTGGGGGTAAAATCCTGAAACTGGCGAACCGGCAATTTGAGCCGCCTGAGATCGTTAGAAAGCTGCTTCATATCGGCCTGGGTACAGCCCGGATGGGAGGTGATCAGGTAGGCTGAGATTTTGATCTTGCCCCCTTGCTGCCCCTTGCCCCCTCGGCATGCCTTAATGAAATCCTGCAGGATAGCCCCCCCGGGTTTATGCATATGGCCCAAGACCTTGTCCACCGTATGTTCCGGGGCAATCTTCAGCATTCCCGGGGTATGGTTATCCACCAAGGCCCTGAGGAGTCTTGGCGTCCTTAACAGGAGCTCCATGCGCAGGCCGGAAGAGATGAAGAGATGCCTGACTCCGGCAACATTCTTTACCTTGCCAAGCAAGGTGAGGAAGGTGTCTTCATCAATGCGCAGATGGGGGCATATTTGCGGAAAGAGACAGTCCCTTTTCTTACAGCCGCTCTTTTTACAGCTTACCCCAAAGAGATTGGCGGTTGGCCCTCCCAGATCGGTAATGGTGCCGCCAAAGCCTTTTTTTGAGGCCAGCTTTTTCACCTCAGCAAGGACGGATTGGTGACTACGGCTGACAATAACCGGGCCCTGATGGCGGGTGATGGCGCAAAAGGAGCAATTGCCGCAACAGCCCCGCACAATGGTGATCGAGTCCCTGATCATCTCAAAGGCGGGAACACGGCCGCTGTCAGGGTGGGGTTGCCTGGTAAACGGCAAGGCATAGAGTCCATCGAGTTCAACGCTGGTCAGCGGTGGTGCGGCCGGCATTTGCACCACATAATGGCCCTGCTGTTGCTGGATGAGAATCTTTTGGGCAGAGGCCCGGGCCTCTTTATCAATAAGAAGCTCAGCAGCCATGAATTTTTTCCGGTCAGCCTGAATATCTCGAAGGGAAGGAAGAGCTATCTGAGCAAAGTCAAAACAACCCTCGCTGAACTCCTTTGGACTTAGACGCAGACAGGTGCCAGCGATACCGAACAGGTCCTCTTTTTGGCTGAGACGGCGGCTGATCTCAACAATGGCGCTCTCCCCCATGCCATAGACAAGAAGATCCGCCTTGGAGTCGGTGAGCACAGAGCCCCGCAATTTCTGCTGCTGATAGTCATAATGACAGAAACGGCGCAAGGAGGCCTCCACCCCGCCAATGATGGTGGGTACGTCCCTATAGGCCTGCTTGGCCAGATTGACATAAATCGAGGTGGCCCGATCCGGTCGTCTTCGATTATTTTTTGTCCGCGGTCCGGGGAAATAAGGATTACCGTCAGGGGAGTAGTTGTCCCCATCGCGGACCTTGGCGTTTCCTGTGTAGTTTGAGACAATGGAGTCAAGATTACCGGCGCTGATCCCGAAAAAAAGACGGGGACGGCCAAAACGCCTAAAATCCTGCGGTGAGTCGTAACGGGGCTGGGCCAGGATGGCGACCCGATAGCCCTCATTCTCAAGGAGACGGCCGATGAGGGCGATACCAAAGGAGGGATGATCCACATAGGCATCGCCGGTGACCAGGACAATGTCAACCCACTCCCAGCCCCTCTCCCTGAGGTCTTCACTGCTGGTTGCTAAAAAGGATTTTCTATCTTCTGCCATGGGGATCATTTAGGGTTATCTTTAATAATTAGATTTTTTCGTCGAGAGCAAGGAACAGGAGATAAGCGCAGACTTCGATCGGTGAAAAAAGCAATTATTCAAGGTGGGGCCTTTAAAAGGTGAGCCACTTCTGATAGGTCTGCTGTAAGAGCGGCCAGGTGAATCTATCGGTGAGATCCAGACGTTTGGCCAGGCCCATGGCGCCGCTGTTTTCCCTCAGCACCTCCCTGAGCCTCTCTTTAAAACATTGGTCATTATCATAGAGATACCCCCCATCAAAGAGTTCCGGATAGGACAGGCGTTTAGGCAGTAAGGGTCGGCAACCGGCCCGTACCGCCTCTATGACGCTGAGCCCATAAAACTCGTGGCTGGCCGTGGAGACGATGATGGTTCCCTGCTTTAAAAGCTTGAGATATGCGGCCCGGTCTTCAGCATAGCCGAAATGGATGAGTTGATCCTTGAGCCTTTTGGGGACCTCAGCGAAGATGGCTGGACGGCGCTGAAAAGACTGTCCCACCACAATAAGCTTAAAGGGAACATCCTCGTCAACAAGTTCAAAAAGGGTCTGAAAAAAGAGCTCCGGATTTTTGTCATGCTCCCAGCGGTGGTTCCAGACAATGACCGGACAGGGGGGTGGCTCTGGATCCGGTAACAGGTCAAGCTCGCCGAAGTCGAGGCCCAAGGGCAGTATGGTGGATTTTCCTGAAATCTGGGAGGTGCTGTCGAGTTTTACATCAGGGGCCCTCTTTTCCATGTCCCGGCAGCCTGCCAGGAAGGTGTCAAGATTAAAGCGACTGTTAAAGCCCAGACGGTCAGAGGCCAGGGCTGTCAGATAGTTGGTGAGGCCGAAATGAAAATCCCGCTCATCATCAACCTGGACCGGGTAGGCAAATTGATTTTCATGGAAATAGGTGAGTATGGGCAGGTTGTTGAACCAGGAGGGGGCCAGGCCCCGGAGGCTGGCCACGTCTATAAAGGTCGAGCAGAGCACGGCCTCGACATCCAGCCTGTGGGCAAGTTGGCCGGCAACCCACGGCGCAGCAAAGCGCATGCGCCATTTCCACTTGCGGGCCGGCAGGGTGATAAACGTGAAGTTGAGGTCAAGATGCTCCTCCAGCTGCTCCAGGAAGAATTTATGCGATCCACCGAAATAAGGTTCTATGACCAGAATGTTACGGCATAAACCCATTAATACTTCTTGTCTGCATAGGTCAGCCAGCCGCCAGCCTCAACCAGTTCCTTGTCAAAGGAGTTTAACCTAAAGGAAAAAGTGGCTGAGGTGCTGCCCGTGGCCTGGACAATCTCTTTTTCAATATCAACGGCAATGGTAAGCTCCGGGCCCATTTTAAACAGGGCATCAATGTCCTCCGGGGCAAGCTCAATGGCCAGCATGCCGCAGTTGAACATGTTTTGCCGGAAGATGCGGGCAAAGCCTTCACCGATAACGACATTGATATCATTCACCTCAAAGACCCAGACAGCATGCTCACGGGAGGAACCGCAGCCGAAATTGCCACGGGTGACAATGATCCCAGCCTTTTGCGGACCGGTTTGAGGGTCAAAGCCCGGCAGCTTCAGGTCTTCAAGGATATAGGGCTTTAGGGCCAGTTTCGAATTCTCGGTGAGATATTTGGCCGGGATAATTTCGTCAGTATTGATATCTGATCTGTCCAGAAAGAGCACAGAACCGCTGAATTTTTTCATATTAAAGTACCTGGTGACTTTTATATTTTCTAAACCGCCCCTATTATCTGCCCATACCCTTATGGACAAAGGTGAGACGAGGTTTATTCCTAGAGTGAACGGTGGTCGGTGATAGCGCCCCTCACTGCTGCAGCAGCGGCGGAACGGGGGCTCATCAGGTGGACCATGCCGCCCTTTCCCATCCGGCCGTTAAAATTCCGGTTGGTGGTGGAGGCGCAGACCTCCCCTGCTGCCAGAACGCCGTTACTCATACCCAGACAGGCACCGCAGGTTGGGTTGGTGACGCAGAAACCAGCCTCCATGAAGATCTGGATAATGCCTTCATCCATGGCGGTTGTATAGACCAGGGGCGTTGCCGGCGCCAGAATGCCGCGCACCCCAGGGGCCAACTTCCGGCCCTTGAGCACCTGGGCCGCCTCCCGCAGATCTTCAATACGGCCATTGGTGCAGGAACCGATATAGACCTGGTCCACCGGCGAACCTTCAAGCTCGGTGACATCCTTTACCTCATCCGGCTTAAAACCGTAGGTGACCTGGGGGACGATGTTGGAAATATCAAAGGTAATTTCATCACAATACTGGGCATCACTGTCGCTATGCCATTTTTTAAACTCTTCAACGGCTGCATCAAGGGAACCATATTCGTCCTTGATAAAGGGCCAGAGATATTCGGCGGTCACCTTGTCCGGCATACAGACACCGCAGGTGCCCCCCGCCTCAATGGCCATATTGCACAGGGTCATCCTGGACTCCATGCTCATGGCATCCACCACCGGGCCGACAAACTCCATAACCTTGTCAGTAGCGCCGTTTACGGTGAGCTCCTTGATGATATAGAGGATGATGTCCTTGGCAAACACACCCTCAGGAAGGCTGCCAACAATATTAATCTTCATGGTTTCCGGCAGACGGAAGGAGCAGACCCCTTTGAAAATGCCGACCTCGAGGTCAGTGGTTCCCACCCCGGCGGCAAAGGCGCCAAAGGCGCCATGGGTACAGGTGTGGGAATCTCCCATGATGATGGTATAGCCCGGCCGGACAAAACCCTTTTCAGGAAACAGGGCATGACAGACACCGTTACTGCCGATATCAAAGAAATCGATGATTTTATGGCGATGGGCCCAGTCGCGCAGGATCTTGGCCTGGGTCGCTGTTTTTGAATCTTTTGAAGGGGTTACATGATCAATGACCACCTTGATTTTGGCAGGATCAAAAACCTTGTCCAGGCCGCGTTCAACAAGATCATTAATGGCGATGGGGGTGGTAATCTCATGACACATGACCACATCAAGGTCCAAGACGACATTTTCGCCGGAGGGGTTGTCACGGCGGTGGGCATCAAAGATTTTTTCAGCAATGGTTTTTCCCATGGACGGAAACTCCTTTTCTTAGGCAGTAATTGAATTTTATGAGGAATAAGACAACAGGGGGATCTCTGCAAAACAGCGAAGGTTCTCTATCATCCCCCCTCCATCCTGTTTTTTTTACTATGGTTCAGCTAGCTCATTTAACGGTGTCCACACTTACCATAATTCACTTTATTTTTCTACCTTTTGTCGCCCCGGGAGCGCTCTCCAGAGGCTGGCAATATTCATTCCTTGAACTTTTTTCAGGAATTAATCTATTTGTCCTTCAAAAAAAAATAGAGTAATATCAACTACAAGAATCTGTTACTCACCCTTCGCCGTATATTCCATGGACAACAACCTCCAGCTCCAACAGAGAACTCTGGCCTCTATCACTGAACTCCTTGCCGAGGAGTACGAGTCATTAGGGTCGCAAGAACAGCTATTTAAAGATGTAGCTTCTCTTTTTAAGGGCGCTTGGCCTGATTATCAGGCCTGTCAAGTTGGCTACCACACCTTTCAGCACGCCTTAGACGTTACCCTGGCGGCGGTTCGTATGGCAGCCGGCTGGAACAGGTCAAACCCTGATTCCCCCATTTCTCCAGAAAATATGGAAGCGCTGCTCCACAGCGCCCTTTTCCATGATTCCGGCTATATAAAAGACAGGGGAGACAACGAGGGATCCGGTGGCAAATATACCTTTGACCATACAGGGCGAAGCAGGGACATAGCCCATGGCTACCTGACCCGGCAAAACAAGCCCCAAGACTTAATTAATCTCGTTGGGTTCATCATAGAAGTTACTGATTTCGGGGGAAAACCTGACCTTTCCGTTTTCTCCTCCCCAGAGCAAGGTATTGTGGCCAGGATGGTGGCCTCTGCCGATCTCATTGCCCAGATGGCGGACATCGATTACATGAATCGCCTCCATGATCTTCACAATGAGTTCCTTGAGGCCTATGAGTTTATTGGCAGGGAGAACCTCAAGCAACAAGGCATTCATGCCTATGAGTCCTTTAATGCGATTCTTAATGAGACCGTCTCCTTTTACGAAAATATCATCCTGCCCCGTCTTGAGTATCTCGGCCGTATGGATCAGTACCTCATCGCCTTTTTCGGTGAGGGGCGAAACCCCTATCTGGAAAATATTATTGCCAATCTCTCCGCCCAGATGCAGGCCGGCCAGGTTAAATGGCAAAAGCTTGGCGAGATCCTCCAGGAGCTCGGTCTTGTCTCCAAAGATGTCATCCAGGAGGCCCTTGTTCGCCAGCAAAACCATAACAACAATGGCCCATCACTGCCTGAAGCCACCGGTGACCAGCTTCGTGAGCGCCTCTTTCAATGGGCAGATACCACGAATAAACCCAAGCAGCTCGGCGACGTGCTTATGGAGATGAAAGCCGTGGAGCCATCCACCCTGCGCCACGGTATTCTGGCCCAGCTCCTGCCCCCCAATCTTTTGAGCAAGTTGAGTCGTAACGAGTTAATTTTTTTAGTAAACACCTCCCTGCTTGTCCAAAACAGTCAAAACGACCCCTGGGTCTTTAACCAGATCCTGGAAATGATTAATGAGCAGATGGAATGTAAAACCTGCTCCTTGTTTCTCGCTGATGGGGATGCCCACAGCCTCATTCTGGCCATGCAGGCCGGTACCAACGCCAGAAAGCTCAAGCAGAAATTTGATATAGATAAAGGCCTGATCGGCTGGGTATTTTCACATGGACGGACCGCATATCTCGCCAAGGGGATGCTCATCGATCAGTATGAGGTGGAACAGGCCGCCCCAATTTCCGAAGAGGTAGGGTCGCTGCTTGCCATTCCGGTCTATATCAACGGTGAACTGGTTGGCGTTATGGAGCTTGCCGAAAAAACCACCGGATCCTTTGCCAGTCAGGATGCTGATATCATGACCGTGGTCACCAATATTCTGGCCAGTCTCCTTTGGCTAATCAGTCAAAATGTGTTTTCCCTCCACCTTGACGATGATGCAAACCAGAGTCTTACATAGCTTGTACCCAATCCCTTTGGCCCTTATCACTATGAAACCATATATTTTTATGAGCAGGATCGCCCTGCTCATCTCTTTTTTATGCCCTGCTGTCGCGGCTGCAGCCCATGGTGTCTCCATTGATGGCGTCCTGAAATACCCGGCTGGCTTCAATCATTTTGACTATATCTCTCCCGGGGCCAAAAAGGGGGGGGATCTCGTTCTGCACGCCCTGGGCAGTTTTGACAAATTCAACCCCTACACCCTTAAAGGTTCAGCGCCGGACGGCATGGCTGAGCTTGTTTTTGAGTCCTTGACCATCAGCAGCATGGACGAGACATTTGCCAGATACGGGCTGATTGCCAAGGATATCGAGCTTGCGCCCGACAAAAAATCAATCCTCTTCACCCTTGACCCCCGGGCCCGCTTTTCCGACGGCACCCCCCTTACTGCCGAGGACGTCAAGTTTTCCCTGGAGACCTTGAAAAGTGGTGAGGCCCACCCCTTCTTCTCCTCCTATTATCAGGACATCAGCCATGCCGAGGTCCTCTCAGCCAGCCAGATCCGCTTTTTCTTTGCCCGGCCCAGCCGGGAAATACATATGATTGCCAGTGAGCTGCCGGTGTTCTCCAAGAAATTTTACAGCGACCATCCCTTTAATGAAAAGGGCCTGGTGCCGCCCATTGCCTCAGGTCCCTATACCGTGGCCCAATTTTCAAACGGCAAAAGTATTACCTTTAAGAAAAACCCCGATTACTGGGGCAATGACCACCCTACCCGGCGCGGCATGTTTAATTTTGAGACCATCACCTTCAAATTTTTCAAGGACCAAATCGTCTCAGTGGAGGCCTTTAAGGCCAGTGATTTCGACTTCATGCAGGTTAATATTGCCAAGCAATGGGCCAGAGACATGAGGGGCGGCAATTTCGAGACCGGGGCAATCCAGAAAAAATACCTGCACCATAAGCGTAATGCCGGCATGCAGGGCTTTGTCTTTAACACCAGACACCCTATCTTTTCTGACCCCCGGGTACGGCAGGCCATGGTCCTCGCCTTTGATTTCAACTGGACTAATAACAGCCTGTTCTTTGGCCAATACGAGCAAAGTTACAGCTATTTCAGCAACTCCATTTACGCTGCCACCGGGCTGCCCTCCAAAGGAGAGCTTGCCCTTCTCTTACCTTTTAAGGAGCAGCTGCCAGAAGAGATCTTCACCACGCCATTAACCCCTGTGTCAACGGCCAAGAAAGGCGAGCTGCGCCACAATCTGCGCAAGGCGAAAAAACTCCTTGAGCAGGCTGGTTGGCGTTTTGTCGATGGCGCCCTGCGTAATGACAGGGGCGAGCCCTTTATCTTTGAGATAATGCTGGCCTCGCCCTCCTTTGAGAGGGTCATGGCCCCCTATGCCCGCAATCTCGAGAAACTGGGGATCCAGGCCTCCTACCGGACCATTGATGTCACCCTCTATATCCGCAATATGCGGACCTTTGACTATGACATGACCGTCTACGTCTTTGGTCAGTCGCAATCACCGGGCAACGAACAGCGGGATATGTGGAGCAGCGAGGCGGCAGACCAGGATGGTTCCCGCAACTATGCCGGGGTGAATAGCGAGGTGGTGGACGCCCTGGTGGATAAAATAATCTACGCCAGCAACCAGGAGGAGCTCACCACAGCTTGTCGTGCCCTGGACAGAGTTTTATGGTACGGATACTATGTGGTGCCCAACTGGTTTGCCCCGGCCCACCGGGTTGTCTACTGGGATAAATTCCAGCGCCCCCAGCAGGAACCGCTCTACTATGCACCCTTTGATGCCCTGATGACCTGGTGGTTTAAGTAGCCAGGGACTAGAGAAGATAAAGAATGTAAAGAAATAGAGAAGGTAAAGAAGGGTGGAAGGATCTTCATCAGATCAATAGACCCCAAGGCCACTCGAAGCCTTCGCTCGCCATTGCCCTGCTCTCTCCTGTGGGGCAACTGCTTCTTTATTTCTTCACCTTCCATTTCTGAACTGACACTAAATAACCCAAATCTCCTTTTCACCCTCAAACTTGAGACTGCTGCCTATCCATGTTGAGCTATATCCTTCGCCGTCTTCTTCTGATGATCCCCACCCTGTTCGGGATCATGCTCATCACCTTCACCATCACCCAGTTTGTCCCGGGTGGACCGGTGGAGAGGATGATTGCCAATCTTGAATCGGGCGGTGCCCAGGGCGGTGAGGTTGCCCGCTCCACCACCACGGTTTATCGCGGCAATAAGGGGATTGACCAGGATCGCCTCGATGAGATCAAGAAGCTCTAC
>JAUVQZ010000179.1 GCA_030597865.1 Pseudomonadota bacterium
GGTCAGGGCTGAGTCAATACCGCCACTTAAACCGACAATGGCCGCGGAAAAACCACATTTTCGGACATAGTCCCGAGTTCCCATGACCAGGGCATCATGGACGGCTGCCACCTCGTTTTCTGGTGGGCAGCTGAGGGGGGAGAGCTGTTTGCTGTCAATGAGGAGCATGCCCGCGCTAAACGCCTTGGCCTGGGCGCAGGATCTGCCCTGGCCGTCCAGGACAAAGCTCGCCCCGTCAAAGAGAATGGAGTCCTGTCCCCCCACCTGGTTGCAGTAAAGAAGGGGCAGGCCATATTTGCGGCTGATGGCGCTGAAGGCCTTCTTGCGCAGATGTTGTTTGCCCAGGGAAAAGGGGGAGGCGGCAATATTGATGAGAATATCCAGGTTGTGCTGGGAGGTGAGTTCGGCAACCGGATCGCTGTTGTAATGCTGCTCCGGGAAGGCGTCGATGTCGTTAAAGAGGTCCTCGCAGATGGTGACGCCCAGGTTCAGGCCGTCCAGGCAGAAGAACTGGCTCGACTTTCCTGGCTGGAAGTAGCGGCTCTCATCAAAGACATCATAGGTTGGCAGCAGCTTTTTGTGGCTGGTATGGAGGATTTCGCCGTCCCTGAAGAGCAGGGCGGAGTTGTGCAGGGGTTTACCGTTTCTGTCCTGGCAGGGGGTGATGATTCCACAGAGTATGGCAATGCCCTGGATGTCGTTGATGAGGCGGTCGAGATGGCTATTTTGCCCCCGGAGAAAGGAGGGGTGTTCCAGGTAGTCCAGGGGGGGGTAGCCGCAGAGGGCCAGCTCCGGGAAAATGGCGAGCCGGGCCCCCATCCCTTTGGCGTGCAGGGCCCCTTGCCTGATCATGGCCGCATTACCGTGGAAGTCGCCAATGATGGGGTTTATTTGGATGAGGGCTATTTTCATCGTAGGATCATAATGTGTAAATGTGCGTTTTTGGAGAGGGGCCTGGGCCTTTGACGGGTCTGGAAAGAGAGTTTCTGTACCCTCTGCCGTGTCCCGAGCCTGTCAAAGGCGGTGCCTGGGCTGGATGTATTCCTTTTGTTGAGACCGTCAATCTTGATGATCCCGTAAACAGTCGTTGGCGCTAAACCATGTGACCTTAAAGCGGAATTAGGCGTAAGCAAAGCGTCTCCGCTGCCATGGGGCTTATACCCTTGTGGTGTAAATCAAGTAGGATAACCACTCCACCGCTGGCCGTGCCGGACTTTTCGCAGGTCTCGTAAACCCGCCTCTCTGCGAGGCCATCAATTTTGACTTATAGCATCATAATCGATAGGGGCAAACAATTTCCCTTTTTTCTTGCCAGATCAAGGTCTTCCTGGTTAGTTTGAAAGGAAATATTCGTCCTGTGGGCACGCTCCAATCCGGAGCAGGATTGACACCTCTGGTTTCATGGGGGGAGTTGTTTTAACCTGCGGAAATTATTTCTTTTTTTATAGGATGTATGCCGCCTATGCCGTCGTCCCCAAAATTCTTTGTCCTGGACACCAATGTCCTCCTCCACAATGCCGATGCATTGTCCTCCTTCAGCGATAATATTGTTGTCTTACCCATGACCGTTATTGAGGAGCTTGACAAGTTCAAGAGCCGCAGTGATGAGTTGGGCCGCAATGCCCGTATGGTGGTCAGGGAGCTGGACGGCCTGCGTCAGAATGGTCATCTCTCCGAGGGGGTGGAGATGGAAAACGGCGGGGCCGTGATGATTGTCCTTGAACATGAGACCTCCAAGCATCCCAGCCTGAACATGGCCGTGCCGGATAACCGCATCCTGGCCGTGGCCTACACCCTGTTATGCCAGGAAAAAAAGGTCATTTTTGTCTCCAAGGATATTAATGCCCGTCTCAAGGCTGATGCCCTGGGCCTTGAGGTGCAGGATTTTGAAAAGCAGAAGGTTAATTTCGACGAGCTCTTTGCCGGTTACCGGGAGGTTGATGTGCCCGGCCCCCTCCTTGATGAATTTTTCCAAAACGAGGAGCTGCCTGTTGAGGGTTTTGACTTCTATCCCAATGAGTTTATTCTCCTAAAAGACGAGGCCGATCCCAAGCATACGGCCCTGGTCAAGGCCAACTCGGCCAATACCCTGGCCCGTCTTAACAAGCAGTATGACAGCGCCTGGCAGATCCGTTCCCGCAGTAAGGAGCAACGTATGGCCCTGGAGCTCCTCCTCGATCCCAAGGTGGAGATCGTCACCCTGGTGGGACAGGCCGGTACCGGTAAGACCCTGCTGGCCCTGGCTGCCGCCCTGGAGACCACCATTGCCCTGGAGCGCTATGACAAGATCCTGGTGAGCAGGCCCATTATCCCCCTGGGTAAGGACCTCGGTTATATGCCGGGTGATAAGGATGAGAAGCTGCGCCACTGGATGCAACCCATCTTTGATAATCTCACCTATATCCTTGGTGACCGGCAGGATAAGTCCGTGGAAAAGGAGGAGACGATCCGCAAAAAAGCGGAACAGCTTCTCAAGGATCATGTCATAGAGATGGAGGCCCTCACCTATATCCGTGGCCGGTCCATCTCCAACCAGTATGTGATTATTGATGAGGCCCAGAACCTCACCCCCCATGAGGTGAAGACCATTGTCAGCCGGGCCGGCGAAGGGACCAAAATGGTGCTCACCGGCGATCCGTACCAGATTGACAACCCCTACCTTGACTCTTCCAGTAATGGCTTGACCTATACGGTTGAAAGGTTAAAGGAGTTGCCGGTCCATGGTCATATCACCCTGCGCAAGAGCGAGCGGAGCGCGCTTGCCGGCGTTGCTGCCAAGTATTTATAGGAAAGTTTTTTCTGCTTTGCCAGGCCTGGCAGGTTGTCTGCTGGAGACTCTCCAGCCAGGCGCCCCATCAAGGGCTGAAATGTTAAAAAATGGAGTAACAGCTTGAAGTTTGAACCAAAGTGGATTGCCTGGGAAATCACCCGGCGCTGCAATCTAAAATGTGTCCATTGCCGCTCGTCATCCACCCTGGAGGTGGAGGGGCACCCTGATTTTTCCTTTAGCGAGGCAACCCGTCTGATAGATGATATCACCTCCTACGCCAAGCCGGTGGTGGTGCTCTCCGGCGGTGAACCCCTGCTGCGGGAGGATGTCTTTGATATTGCCACCTATGGCACCGGCAAGGGGTTGCGGATGTGTCTGGCCACCAACGGCATGCTGGTCAACCAGGGGATCTGCGCCAAAATCAAGGAGAGTGGCATCAAGATGGTCTCCCTCTCCCTGGACGGTTCCACGGCCGAGGTCCATGATGATTTCAGGAACCAGCCCGGCGCCTTTGACGGCATGATCAATGCCGCCCGTCTCTTTAAGGAAAACAATATCCCCTTTCTGATCAACTCCTCCTTTACCAGGCGTAATAAGGATGAGGTGCCCAAGGTCTACAGGCTTGCCAAGGAGCTCGGCGCCACGGCCTGGTATATGTTCATGATCGTCCCCACCGGCCGCGGCGAGGATATCATGGAGGAGCTGGTTCCCCAGGAGATGTATGACGAGCTTCTGGAGTGGCATTATGAGATGGAGAAGAACGAGGATGAGCTCCTGGTCCGTCCCACCTGCGCCCCCAGCTATTACCGGGTCCTGCTCCAGAAAAAGAAGGAGGGCGGCGACGAGTTCGAGCGCCGTAGCCTCAAGTTTTCCACCGGCGGTTCCAAGGGCTGCCTGGCCGGCCAGGTCATCTGCCTCATTGATGTGGATGGCAATGTCCTGCCCTGCAGCTATTTCCCCAAGGCAGCCGGCAATGTCCGCGAGCAGACCTTCAAGGATATCTGGGAGAACTCAAAGCTCTTCCACGATATGCGGGATTTTAAGGCCTATAAGGGCCGCTGCGGTCAATGTGAGTATGTCAATGTCTGCGGGGGCTGCCGGGCCCGGGCCTATGCCATGAGCGGTGATTATATGGCAGAGGAGCCCTTTTGTAATTATGTGCCGCGGAATTATAAGGTGAAGGATGAAGAATAACCTCTCCATCCTGCCAGCACCTGACTCACCCCTAAGACTGTGTAAACTTTAAATTTTTGAATAGGTGTTTAGCGGTTTAGGCTATTAGGGACGCTAGACATAAGCCCATGCACCCCTAATAGCCTAAACCGCCACCAACCTGAAGAGTGGACGCTGTTCACTTAACCAAGACTTGATATTGACACAGCTGCGAAGATTAAAGGTTAACTTTGCACTGGGACGTAAATCATTAAACCTGAAATCGGATACCTACTGCCATGAACGATACCTTTCTTAAAGCCTGTAGAGGTGAAGACGTTACCCATACCCCCATCTGGATCATGCGCCAGGCCGGCCGCTATCTGCCTGACTACCATAAGGTTAGAAGCCAGATGACCTTTCTGGAGCTCTGTAAGAATCCGGAAAGGGCCGCTGAGGTTACCCTGCAGCCCGTGGATATCCTCGGGGTTGATGCCGCTATTTTATTCTCCGACATCCTGGTCACCTTGGAGGCCATGGGCATGGACCTTGACTTTAAGGAGAAGCAGGGGCCGGTGCTGGCCAATCCGGTGCGCTGTCAGGCTGATCTTGACAGGCTCATCGTCCCTGATCCGGTGGAAAAGCTGGGCTATGTGATGGATACCATCACCTTGCTCCGTAAGGAGCTGGCCACCAAGGTTCCCCTCATCGGCTTTTCCGGGGCGCCCTTTACCCTGTCCACCTATGCCATTGAGGGTGGTTCTTCCAAGGCATTCTGGAACACCAAGAAGATGATGTATACGGCGCCGGATCTCTATCACGGCCTGATGCGTAAACTCACCGATTGTACCATCACCTATCTCCAGGCCCAGGCCGAGGCCGGTGCCCAGGCCCTGCAGATCTTTGATTCCTGGGCCGGATCTCTGAGTCCTGGAGATTTCGCTGAGTTTGCCCTGCCCTATGTCCAGGACATTATCAAGGCCCTGAAACCGGCCGGTGTGCCCCTCATCTATTTTGCCAATAACTGCGCCGCCCTCCTTGATCTGACCAAGACCTCGGGTGCCGATGTCCTTGGCCTGGATTGGCGGGTGGATATCCCCACCGCCATTAAGGCCTTTGGTCCTGATATCGCCATCCAGGGCAACCTTGACCCCATTGCCCTGCTCCTGCCTGAGGATAAGCTGGAAAAACGGATAGGGGCCATCGTTGAAAGGGGCAGGGCGGCCAAGGGCCATATCTTCAACCTGGGCCATGGTATTCTGCCTGAAACGCCGCCGGAAAAGGCCAAGTTTGTGGTGGATGCGGTGCATCGATTGAGTAAAAGGAGTTAAAGAAATAAGGGAAGGTAAGGGAGTTATAGAATGGCAATCCTTCTTTACCTTCTATAATTCCTCTCACTTCTTTATATCCCATTGAAAAAATGATCCCCTCAATCGCACAATGCACCCAGCTCATGGCTGATTATGCCATGCTGGCCAATATCAAGGAGCACTCGTTCATGGTGGCCCGGATTACGGCCCTGCTCAGTCGAGAGCTGCACCGCGCCGGGGTCCTGATAGATGGTGAACTGGCAATGGCCGGGGCCCTGCTCCATGATATTGCCAAGACCCAATGTCTGGATGGCAGATGTAACCATGCCCAGGTTGGTGTGGAAATCTGCCTGGCCCATGGTTTTCCACGGGTTGCCGAAATCGTCGGGGAACATGTTGTCCTCCGTGATTTCAGCCCTGCCCAGTTGTCTGCCAAAGAGGTGGTCTATTATGCTGACAAAAGGGTGAATCACGACAGGATTGTCTCCCTGGCTGAGCGCCTGGAGTATATCTTGGGGCGCTATGGAAATGATGATCCCAAACACATGGATATGATTCACGAAAATTTCGGAAAATGCTGCCATATTGAGGATCTGATCTTCAGCTTTCTTGATTTTCGGCCCAGTCAGGTCTCGGATCTGGTCAAGGAGTTAGGTGGGGTGGAAAATGAATATGCAGAAATCAGCTGAGGGCAAAATAGGCGTCGTCCTTCTCAACCTGGGCGGCCCGGAACGGTTGGAGGACGTGGAACCTTTCCTGTTTAATCTGTTTTCCGATCGCCAGATTA